>CALJYC010000072.1 GCA_937984275.1 uncultured bacterium
GGCACTGGCACTGACGCTGGCACTGACGCTGACACTGGCGCTGGCACTGACACTGGCACTGTCGCCGGCACCGACGCTGGCACTGGCGCTGACGGGGTGGCGCTGGCACTATCGCGCCGAGGAGGGTCGATCTATGCGCAACGGGATTCTCGTAGTCACTCTATGCATCTCGCTCGGTATCGCTGGGAGTAGCTCGCCGGCGCAGGCTGCGACTCTTGATGGGGTCGTCACCACGTCCGCGGGTCAGCCGGTGAGCGGCGCCATGGTGACGGTCTTCAGCGCGAACAGGATGCGCAAACAGACAGTGTTTACCGACGCCGGCGGCCGTTATCTCATCGTCGTCGACTACGAAGGCGACCTTACGGTCCGCGCACGCGCCTCAAATTTCGCCGACCAAACGCAGAAGGTGTCCGTCGGACACTTGAAGCCCGAGACCGTCAATCTGACTGTCACCGCCTTTGAGTCCGACATCGACCGGTCCAATGCCCTCCCCGCGTCGGCACACCTGACGCAGTTGCCGTGGGAAAGCGACGAGGAACGCGCACCGTTCATCGCACAATGCAACTACTGCCATCAGGTCGGCAACCCGCTGACCCGCGGCAAACGCGACGCCAAGTCCTGGCGGACGTCCATCGAGAAGATGGAAGGGTACATGGCGATCGTGACCGATGAGCAAGTCGAACGATTCAGCGAAGTGCTTTCTGCGGGTTTTGATGGTGAGCCGATCGACGTCGTTCAGACGCACGACGCCAGCCCCGAGCTCGCGCAGGCTAAAATTGAAGAATGGCTCGTCGGCGATGGGATGTCGTTCATTCACGATGCGGACGTCGGTGAGGACGGAAAGCTTTACGGCGTCGACGAAGGTCACGACGTCGTCTGGGTGCTGGACCGCAAGACCAACACGGTCGAAAAGTACCCGTTGCCGGAATCAGATTTGCCGGTCGGGGGGCTGCTCTCGGGAGCCGCAATGCCCATCGGAATTTTCACGGGAAAACATGGCCCGCACAGCTTGGCTCAATCGGAAGACGGTCGCTTCTGGATCACCACGGCGCTCTCATCGACGCTGATGTCGTTTGATCCCGACACAAAGGGCTTTGAGGTCTACGAGATCGGCGAGGGCGCGCTCTACCCGCACACTGTTCGAATCGACCAGAAGGGAATGGTTTGGTTCACGATTGCGGTTTCCAATCAGGTCGCCCGCTTCGATCCAAACTCCGAGACGTTCACCGTCTTGCAGCTTCCGCACAACGGGTTCTGGCGCTGGACGACGGACACGTTCTTTCCCCTACTCCTCAAATACGCCGCTAGGACTCCGCGCGGGAATAAGCACATCGAGCTCTCGCCTCACAAGATGATGAGCGGCATCGAGTACGAAGACCTCTTCAACCTGCCCTACGGGATCGATATCAACCCCAAGGACGGCGGCATTTGGTACGCAAAGCTATGGGCCGACACCATTGGCCACATCGATCCTGAAACCCTGAAGATCACGGAGTACGAAACCCCGCTCAAGGGCCCAAGGCGCCCCCGCTTCGACGCAGACGGCATTCTTTGGATTCCGGCGTTCGACGAAAGCGCCCTGCTGCGTTTCGACCCCACGACCGGCGAGTTCAAGACGTACCCGCTTCCAACCCTTTCGCCGGACGAGTACGAAACCCCGTATGCATTGAACGTACACCAGGAGACGGGAGACGTCTGGATGACCTCGAACATGTCGGACCGCATTCTGCGCTTCATTCCGAAAGAGGAGCGGTTCATCAGCTACCCAAGCCCGACTCGGGTGACCTGGCTGCGCGATCTGGTGTTCACGAAGGACGGGAAGGTCTGCTCGAGCTCATCGAACCTACCGGCGTACGCGATCGAGGACGGCGTGCCCTCGTTCATTTGCATCGATCCCCAGGGCGCTGACAAAGATCGCGTGCTCGCCGCCTCGGCCCAGCAACCGTAGGCCTCCAACCCCCGCGGATCCCCCGGATTTCCAGGCGCAAATGTTTCGCTTTCAGCCTGTAGGGGCACGGGTGTAGATTGCTCCTTCGGCGTCCCGGGCCGCCCGCGGTTTACGGCATTCGGACGCAGGAAGGATCGCCATGACGCAAATGGTTGGAGGAGAGGCGCTGGCTCGCATGCTGGCTGCCGAAGGGGTCGAGGTCGTGTTCGGCATCGTCGACGGCACGTACATGGGTTTCTTTGCGAGCTTCGAGAAGCACGGCATCCGTATGGTCTCGCCGCGGCACGAAACCAGCGCCGCGCACATGGCTGGCGCGTACGCACGGCTCACCGGCAAGCTTGGCGTGTGCATGGCTTCCAACGGTCCTGGAGTTGCGAACATCCTCCCCGGCGTCGCCGTCGAAAACGGTGAGGGCAACCGAGTGCTTCTGATCACGTCGAGCCGGCGGTCGCCGATCGCGTATCCGGATCGCGGCGGTACGTATCAGTACTTCAACCAGACGGGCGTCACTCGCGCGATGACGAAGTGGAGCGGTGCGGTGCCTTCTTTCGACCGGCTCCCTGAGTTCTTTCGGCGTGCGGCACGCATCAGCTGGACCGGACGCCCCGGGGTGGTTCACCTCGATGTTCCCGAGACAGTGATGAACGGCGTCTTCGAAGCCGATGGCATCGACCTTCGCCCGCCGCAAGCCTACCGAAGAACCGAGGCTGTCGAGCCTTCCGCCAGCCAAGTGGCTCGCACGGCAGAGCTGCTCCGAAACGCAGAGCGCCCGCACATCCATGCGGGGAGCGGAGTCCTGCACGCACACGCTTCGGACGCGCTCGAACAGGTGGCCGAAGCCCTTGGATCGCCCGTCACCACCAGCTGGGCGGGACGCGGCGCCCTACCCGACAACCACGAGCAACTGCTCCCGATCTGGGCGATGGAGCCGATCAACCAGGCCCGC
>CALJYC010000073.1 GCA_937984275.1 uncultured bacterium
ACAGCGCGCCCCTTGAGCGTATCCGTTTGCCGGTAGAGCACAGCCCACGGATGTTCGAGCGTCGCTTCGACCAGCGTGAGCACGTCTAACGGGTACGCCGCATCTTCGGCGTCGAGCACGTCGACCGCTTCGACCACGTACAGCGACAACGCCTGATTGAGCGAGAAATCGGACTGAAAGTCTTCGTTCACGCGTGCCCCATCCGGGCCCAGCTCGATCACGCCGGCATCCCGGAGGGACCGGATCATCGCAATCGCGCTCCGCGCATGCTGCCGCTTGGCGGTCGGGCCCTCATGACTGTTGCGAATCAGCTTCCGAAGTGCGAGGCACCCGTTGTCCTCCCGCTCGAAGAGGTTGAGGATCATCGCGTTGCTCACCCGAAACCGCGACATGAGCGGTTCGGGTGCAGACTCCTGGAGCCGCGTGAACGTGTCCGCGTCCCAATGGGCGTATCCTCGGTCCGGCGGCTGCCTCATCTTGATCTTGCGAAGCTTCTTCGGGTCCCCGCCAGCCTTCGCTCGCAGCTTGTTGTTCTCGATCGCGTGCTCCGGCGCTTGCGCGACGACGCTGCCGTGTGTGTCGAAGCCGCGCCTCCCCGCGCGCCCCGCGATCTGTTTGAAATCGCGAACCGTCAGCACCTTGGTGTTCTCCCCGTCGTACTTGCAGAGCTTCGTGAAGAGCACCGTGCGGATTGGCACGTTCACGCCAACCCCCAACGTGTCGGTCCCGCAGATGATTCGCAGCTTCCCTTCCTGCGCAAGACGCTCCACGAGGCGGCGGTACCTCGGCAGCATTCCGGCGTGGTGCACCCCAATGCCGTGGTGCAGGAACTTCTTGAGCTCTTTGCCAAATGGTGTGTCGAACCGCGTTCCGCTCAGCTCCTCCTTCACCGCCTTCTTCTCGTCCTTCGAGAGAAAGTCGATGCTCATGAAGCTCTGCGCTTGTTCGGTTGCAGCACGCTGCGCGAAGTGCACGACATAAATCGGCGCCTTCCCGTCCTCGAGCAGTCCGACGACCGCGTTCTGTAAGTTCTCTTCACTGTAGGAGAAATCGAGCGGCACCGGCCGATCGGTGCTCTTCACCAGTGTCGTCGGCACGTCGGTCAGTCCGGTGATCGCATCTTCGAACACGCGGGTTTCCCCAAGCGTCGCGCTCATCAAAAGGAACCGCGCGTGGGGTAGGGTGAGCAGTGGAATCTGCCAGGCGACTCCACGGTCCCTGTCGGCGTAGTAGTGAAACTCGTCCATCACGACGCTGTCGACCTCGGCGCGCTCGCCCTCCCGCAACGCGAGGTTGGCCAAGATCTCAGCGGTGCAGCAGATCACCGGCGCATCACGATTGACCGTTGCATCCCCGGTCATCATCCCCACGCGCTGCGGTCCGAGCACTCGACACAAATCGAAGAACTTCTCGCTAACCAACGCCTTGATCGGCGCGGTGTAGAACGACCGCTCCCCGAGCGCGACCGAACGAAAGTGCGCCGCGAGCGCCACCAACGACTTCCCCGACCCCGTCGGCGTGTTGAGAATGACGTTGTTCCCGACGAAGAGCTCCATCACCGCTTCTTCCTGTGCGGGGTACAGCTCGAGCCCCTGATCGCTGGTGTACTCGAGAAACCGCGTCAGCAGCGTGTCGGCGTCAACGCGCTCGCCCAGATCGTCGAGATAACGATCGAGCACGCTCATGGGACGAACTTCTCGCTGTGACTGAACTTCACGGGTGCGTGGTGTTTGTGCGTCACACGCACGGTGAGGGGGCAGTTCGCCAGCAGTATATTGCAGAGCTCGGCCCTTGGCACGGCGGTTGCACCGTTTGACACCGCACGGGCAACAGGAGGTGTCATCATGCTTCGACTTTCTTCCTTCCGCCTATGCTTGGTGCTGCCGATCATCGGGGCATCGGGTTGCCTCAGCTCGGCAGACTCCGATGCCGAATGCGAGCTGAGCCCGTCGAGAGCCAAAATCGAACGGCTCGAAGATCGGTATGCATTGGGCTCACGTGCCACGATCGATCTGCGGGGAGAAGCGCCCCTGACGCTCGCGTCCAGCAACTCAGAGGTGGTGCGCATCGAAAGAGTCGCGAATGGCGTGGCCACGCTGAGCTTCGTCGGAGAGGGCCAGGCGACACTCGTGCTCGAGAACGAGACTTCGACGACGGAGCAGACCGTCGTGGTAGTCCCGCACGACGCGTTCGTGGTGCTCTTGAGCGAAGTCATTCCCATTCCCATTGGCGAGTTGTCCGAGCAGGTCATCCTTGCCGGGCATCAACACTTCCTGGTTCTCTATCTCGATTCGGACGGTGAGAGGCTGTGGGGCGACGGCCTCGCGGACCTAACCCTGTCTGACCGGCTGAGACTCTGCGACGAGGAGCTGGGGGCGTTCGAGTTTCACTGCTTGGACATCGAGGAGGCCGGTCCCCACGTACTCGAGGTCAGCGTGGGCGACGAACGCATCGTCCTGCCCTTTCAAGCCGTGCTGGAGCGTGACATCGTCGAGATCGCGCTCCTCCAACCCGATGAAGAGGAGCTCGCTCCGGGGACATGGGTACAGGTCGACGTCGTTGGCGTGACCGAGGACGGCATGCACGTATCGAGCGTCCATCCCTGGTTCGAGGTGGAGGAAGCTCGGTACGTTGGCTACTTCGCATACCAGTACGACCCCGAGGCACCACTCCAAACGCTGAACGTCGAGGCGCTCGACCGGCGTCTCCGCACGACGTTTCGCGGTATCCCGAGTGAGAAGACGGCCTTCGGCTGTGCGTCGTCTGCGCCGGGCGACGACGGACCGGTCCCCGCCATCGTCACCCTGGCTGGATTGATGCTGTTCACCAAAAGGCGAAACCGACCAGCGTGGTGAGACGCTGATCGGCTTCTAGTAACGGGCTTCACAAAGGGGAGGGAGGCCAAGGCAGGCACCATCTTTGGGGAACGCTGTTTCGCCTGACTCTGGATGGGATGGTGGGCTCATCCGTTGTCTGCGTTCCGTACCGCTGGTGCCCGCCTTGCACCGAATGACTCAGTGAACCTACCGCCCGCTTCTGCACCGGCGGCGACAAAGGGGGGCACCGAATACGCCACTGTTTGTGACAATTCACCCCAGAGGCTTGTAATTCCTTCGCCCATGTGGATCGATAAGCGCCGGTGGGCGATTCATCCGGGAAAGCTAGGAAGAGCTCAGGCATTCGCGTGTCAGGCGCCTGGGCGCGTGGAGTGGTGAATTCATTTCGGGCCCTTGGGTTGGACGTCGAGGCGCTCTGTGACGAGGTCGGCACCCATATCGACATCTTCATGGACACCAATAGCGGGCCGCCTCGCGACGCGTTGGGCCGCTTCTGGCGCGCTGCTCTAGCGAAGAGCGGGGATAGGCACCTCGGGCTCAGCGCCGCCGAGGCTTGGGAGCCGCGCGCCGATCACCTCGTCGTCTTGCTCCTCACCAGCGCCCAAACTGTGGGAGAGGGCCTTGAGGCGAGCCTTCGGTATCAAGAGCTCTTGTCGCACGGCCGCGTCATCACCCTGGGCGAACATCCCGAGTATCACGTCGTTCACATCAACAAGATCGAGCACGAGCTTCCGATTACCGCTCACGAGATGGAGTTCATCGCGGTGTTCGCCATGAAGCTTCTGCGCTTTGCGACCGGCGGCGAGTTCAAAGCGCGCGAGGTTCACTTCGAGCACCCGTACCGCGGAAACATTCAGAAATACACGCATGCATTCGGTTGCTCGGTGCTGTTTGGCAAGGAAAAGACCGCAATCCTCGTCGACGACGAGGCCTGGGCCCTGCCGCTCGCGCACGGGAACCCAGCGCTGCACGGTCAGCTTCGCGGCGTCGCCTCGGGGCTTCATGCCGCGCTCGAGTCTCATGACTTCATCGACACGGTTCGGGATCGGATCAAGATTCTGCTTCCGAGGGGGCAAGGCAGCATCGAAGCGGTCGCATCGGCGCTTCACATGACTCCCCGCACCCTCCAACGCCGCCTGCAAGAAGATGACACGACATTCCGCGCGTTGATGGACGTCGTCCGCAAGTCGATCCTCGTGGCTGGTTTCGAGC
>CALJYC010000074.1 GCA_937984275.1 uncultured bacterium
TACCGTCACCGGTTTCGAACCGGCTTTGTGACGGTGAGCCGACGGTTATCACCCCGTCGCGCTCGCTTAGGTGGGCGCTCGCTCCGCCGAAACAGCCGAGCACCGAACCTCTGACGCGCCGTCACGGTCGTCGGTCAGCCCTTATGCCAGGTGCTGCCGACGGCCCGTCTAGAACCTTCGCGGCCGCCGTGTGGTGAAACAGAGCGGCGTCCCGATTCTAGCGCGCCTTCCACCGGTACCCTTCGCGTCGACAGCCTTCGTCAAAGCTCTCGCTCGACTCGGGCCCACGCATCAGAACGCCGGCTTTTGCAATCCTCACGACCCACGGACACGTTCGACGCTCTTTGCGCCTCCCGACAGCGCGACCTTGCGGCCCCGCTTCTCCCCCGTGAGAGTGAGAAACAACAACTTTCGTTGCTGTCGTCAGATGGGTTGATTCAAAGAACGGTCGAACTCGCTGTCGCGATCTTCCGACCCCTTTTGTCTCCGATCCACCCAGGGAGATCAACGAAATTCGGTTGTGGAAAATACGATTGTTTTTCCACAAGCGACGGACTTTTCGCCCAACTCATCCACAGCCAACAACACGCGTGAAATTGCGTTTTGTTTTCAAGGAGTGGGCGTCGTGGGGACCACGGCGGTGTTCACAGGAATCGCCGCCGGCGGCGTCGTGGGCATGCCGGATTCGACCGCCGCGGGAGCAATTTCCGCCGTCGCCATGGGGTCGGTGTCGGCCGTCAGCTCAGGTGCCTCGAGCGGTGCGTCGAAATCAAAGGGCTTGATGCGCGGAGTCATGATGCCGTACCGGTCAACCGTCACCCAGGCGCCATCGGGCATCACGTACGCGCCTACCTCGCGGTCGAACCTCGGCAGTGCAACCTCAATCGGCTCTTTGACTTGGCCGCGAACCCTGCCCGGCAGAACCTCGACGACCAACGGCTCTTCGAGCACGAAGTTGTACCCGCCTTTGTCGAACTCCATGACGTACAGCTCTTCTTCGAACTCGAACTCGCGACGGTAAACCATCGGTTGCTGGCCGTATCGCGTATGCGGACGGTGCTCGAGGACGAACGACATCAGTCGGACGGCAATGTGATTGTGCATCCGGTGACAACCGTGCGAGTGGCGGCGCATGAGGCTCATGTAGTCGACCGAGCCGTGCGTTCGAATCCCTTCGTCACCGCCGACCTGAATTTTCCCGTCGGGAGAGCGGTAGTACTTACGGTGGTACGCAGCGACCAAACCGTACGCCGACGCATAGCTAGGACCGGTCGTGTGGTAGTCGACCTCGAAGTACTCGCCGCGCCTTCGGTCGCGCCGCTTGTTGAGCATGACGCGGGGCGGTGTGCTCTCTGGCGGAACCCAGATCGGGGCGGCTGAGATGCGGCTCCACACGCGCTTGCCGACTGGCGAGCCCTTGTACTTCCACATCACCTGGCCTTCGATGAACTCGCCGCGCCAGCCTCCGACGGTCGTCCCGAACCGCGCGAGCGGGATCTTCTGGTCGTTGTAGTGAACGAGGACGGTCAGGCGCGGGCGCCGGCTGACCGGCTGGGAGCGGGCCTTACCTTCTTCGTCGTAAGGGAACTCGTACCAGACATCTCCCCGGTCGGTCGAAATGCTGAGCTCCATCACGTCGGCGTAGTAGGGCGGAAGCTCGATGCCTTGCACGGCGACGACCTGCTGCGCAGGAATTTCTCCGAGAGACTCGAGCCATGCGAACGTCGACTCGGCCGTCTGAAGCCCAAACGCCGCAACTACGCGCTCGCGAAGCTCCGCTTCGAGGTTCGGGATCTGCAGCTCTGTGCCATCCTCGGCCTTGTAGGTGCGCGGCTCGCCGTCCCGCAAGGTCGACGTGCTACCGTCTTCGATGACCTCGGCCGCATGCACGGCGCGCTCGGTCAGCACGCGAATCACGGCCTCCTGCTCAGTCTCTTGCGGGGACGTCTGTAGGACCGCCAGCGTGTCGTCGCCGATGAAGCCCCACCCATAGACGCGATGTCTGCGCTCGAACTCGGCCAGCGCCTCGTGGGTGCGCCAATCGAAGAGCCCTGGTGTGTACTCACCGCGGCCCGCGAAGAAGCCTTCGCACTCGAGCCGGGCTTGCGCGGCGGCAATCGCTTCGATCTCGGGCGCGAGGGTCCTGTACTCCTCGACCTTCTCCCACTCCTCGTCGTCGACGGCGTGCAGTCGGGCGACTTGATCGAGGCTTTCGACCTCGGCCCGCGCAACGATCGCAGCCATCTGCGGCTTGAGCAGCTCATAGCGAGCCAGGCGGCGAGCGGGGCGGCGACCCTTTTCATAGGCGAGGAACCCCTCGAACTCCTGCAAGGGCACGAGGTTGAGCTCCTCCGCGCATTGCAGCGCGCGCACTTCCCGGAAGCGCTCTCTCAGAAGCGTCAGCGTCGGCAAGATGCCGTACAACTCGAGATACTGATCCTTCTCGGCCCGGTACCCGTGTCGATCCTTCGGGAACTCTCCGCGCGCCAGGGCCAAGTAGGTCGAACGGTACTCGCTCGTCTTGCCCAGCTCCTGGTCAGACGTGGCCTCGGTGAGGATGTACGGAGTCCACTCCTCGCCGAGGTTGAGGAGAAGATTACCCTCTTCATCGGCTTTGGCAGCATCGACCTGGCCCTCCAGCTTGCCCTCCTTCCAAAAGGCAACCGGTGCCTCGAGGACCACTGGAGGAGCTTCGGCAACAGAATCGGAGGTTGGCGCAGGCCTGGCATCGCTCTGGGATGGAGCGGTCGCAGGATCCTGCTTCGGTGTGCAGCCATAGAAGACTGCACACGCCAGAATTGTCAATAATCCCCAGCGCAATTGCGTCACGACTTACTCACCTTGGAGCCGAACGGGACGCAGCGCAACTTTCGAGCCGAGCAGGCTGGACGTACCGGTGGGGTGACGTGCTAGATGGCGCGTGGATGGGCATTTTTGAGCGGCGCACGGTAGGTCTAGTCCTTACTCCAGCACTGTTCCTGGCGGCTTGGTTTGCTCCGCTCGGACTGGAACCGCGCCCCCAGCGGCTTGCGGCGGTTTTTGCGGCCGTGATCGTCGCCTGGGTCACGGAGGTGGTGCCGATTTCGGTGACAGCGCTGCTGATCGCACCCGCGATGATCGTGGTGGGTGTCACCGACAGTCGCGCCGCCTTCGCACCGTACGCCGATCCGCTGATCTTCCTCTTCATCGGCGGCTTCTTCATTGCAAGGGCCATGACACGGCATGGGCTGGACCGGCGCATCGCGCGATCGCTCATGCACCTTCGGCTCGTCCGTGGTTCTCCGATTCGCCTTCGGATGGCCTTCATGATGACGGCTGTGGTGCTCTCGATGTGGATCAGCAACACCGCGACGGCGGCGATTTTGATCCCGATTCTTCTCGGAACCCTCCCCGAGGAAGACGACGCAAATTCCGGCAGCGTACTTGCGATCGCGTACGCGGCTTCCGTCGGTGGCATGGGGACCCTGATCGGCAGCCCACCAAACTTCATCACCGTTCGGTTCCTGCAGGAACAGGCGGACGTGCAATTCGACTTCGTGCAGTGGATGGGCATCGGTCTGCCGGCTGCCTTGGTGCTGGTGGTCATCATCGGGTTCGTGCTCCAATGGCTTGCGCCCCCGCAGCCTGCGGAAACCAGCGTGACCCTAGTGGCGTCTCCTTGGTCGCGCGGCGAAAGGGTCACGGCATTTTGCTTCGGCCTGGCGGTCGTCGGATGGACCGTGCCGGGCATCATGCGGGCGGTCGGCGCGCCCCATGCCGAAGCTGTCGCGCGCGCGTTGCCCATCGGCGCGGTGGCGATTCTCGCGGCTGCCCCGTTGTTCCTCATACTCGACGAGGACCGAAAGACGCCCGTCCTCCCGTGGCACGACGCTGTGCGCATCGATTGGGGTTTGATTCTCCTCTTTGGCGGAGGGCTCTCACTCGGTGCGCAGATGTTCGAGACGGGGTTGGCCGCATCGATCAGTCAGTGGTTCTTGGGCGTGACCGGGATCAGCTCGCTGTGGGGCCTCACCGCCGCCCTCATCGTGTTCACGGTCTTCTTCACCGAAGCGTGCTCCAACACCGCATCATCGAACATGATCGTGCCGCTCGCCATTGCGGCAGCCGTCGAGCTCGGCGTCTCCCCGCTTCCACCAGCCTTGGCGGTCGGCCTTGCGGCGAGCTGTGCGTTCATGCTGCCGATTGCAACCGGACCGAACGCGGTCGCGTACGGTACCGGGCTGCTCGAGTTGCCGCAGATGATGCGCATCGGCTTCGTGCTGAACATCGTCACCGCACTGACTCTCCTCGCAGTGTTGTATGGATTGAGCATCGTGTACGGCTGGGCGTAGCCTTGTCGTTTTGTTGAGAGCAGCCGCAAGGGTGACTCATCCTTACAGTTCCCCACTTTGTGAGAGGCAACCATGGGAACTACGGGAACCGTCCCCTTTCTGCTGAATCAACTCAGGCCACCCGGCAAAGGCGGCGCCGCACTGACACAAGCGGCCGCATCGATCGCACTGTCGCAGGGCCAGCCGCAAACGATCGTCGACGTTCTGCACGGCCGCGCGTTTCGCTACTACGCCGAAGGGCTGCGTCAGTACCTCGCGATTCGGACCGGATCGACGAGCAGGGCGGATCACTACCTCTCCAAACTTCGCGCCTTCATTGCCAAGACGGACAGCAACGATTTGATCCAGGCGCCCGGCGTTCGGGCACGACTCTACCGGGCTGCGCGCGGATACCTACACAACCAGAGCCGTCCGCACGACCCGCCGACAAAGGGAGACCTCGAAGAGCTCCCCTGGCGCGCGCTACCCTCGGCGCACCTCTCCGTGAGCCCGCTCAACGCGCTGCGCTTTGACCTCAGCGCTGAAGACTCGGAGCTCTTGGAGCTTCGCCATGCGCGCGAGCTGAGTATCGACGAGCTTGCCTTTGTGTACATGAAGACCCCGCTCGAGATGGAGGAGCGAGTCGATGCGGCGATGGCACAGGCGCAGCTCATCCTCGACGAGCACGGCGTCCGCGATTTGGAACGATTCGGACGCGTGATCGTCGAAGCATTTGCCCTCGAGGCCGCGCCTCGCACACGGGGCGAAGACCACGAAGGCATCGAGCCGCTGCCGAACGGAACGATCGTCGGCGGGCGGTACTCAATCGAAGCCCGCGTAGGCTTGGGCGCATTTGGCGACGTGTATCGGGCCAAGGATACCGAGGTGCCGGGACACGTGGTGGCCCTGAAATTGCTGCATCAAGCGGCGCATTCAAAGTCGGCGAAGCAGTCCGCGCTTCGCGAATTGCGGCTCATCGCGTCCGTGTTTCACCCGTCGATCGTGCAGTTCAAGGACCACGGCTGGTTCGAAGAGCGGCTCTGGTTCGTCATGCCCTGGTACGACGGCGAGACGCTCGAATCGCGACTGCAGCGCGAACCGCTGAGCCGCGCCGAAGCGCTCGAGATCTTCCAGCCGCTCGCCCGCGCGCTGGCAGCGATGCATGCGGCGGGTGTCCGCCACCAAGACGTGAAGCCCGAGAACATCTTCCTCGCGCGCATTCCCGGATTCGGTGAGGACGAGGTCACGCCAGTCCTCCTCGATCTGGGTGTTGCGGCGACCGAGGCGGAAATGGTGGTTGCGGGGACGCCGACCTACTTCGCGCCTGAAGTCGCAGCGCAGTTCGCGTCGGTCGAACGAAAGCCCCCGGTCAGCAACAAAGCCGATGTGTTTGCGTTGGCGCTATCGCTTCGCAACGCGCTCGAACCTGAAACGCAAGAGGACATCCCTGCAGGCGCAGTCGATACGTTCATCGAGTATCGATCCAAGGAGACGCCGAACGCGCCGACGCGCAAGGGGCTCAAGTACCTCACGCCATTCTTCGACCGCTGGATGAGCTGGGACGCAGAGCTACGGCCGACGGCCGACGATCTCGTAGCAGAGCTCTCGGCGCTCTCGCTTCCCGAGGAGCGCCGGCAACGGGTGAAAACCATCTTGCGTTGGACGATTCCAATGGCACTCGCCCTTCTTGGAGCGTCCGGCGCTGCGGTCACCGTCTTCTATCAGAAGGCCGAGACACAGCGGGAAGTGGCTCACCGCGCCAAGCTCACGGCGTCGGACCTTCGCCGAGACCTGGCCGACACCCGCGAGATAGCCGAACAGCTCGAGCTCCGGTACGAGCAGAGCCGGCTAACGCGAACTGACCTCGCGAAGCGGCTCGCCCGCACCGACGGCAAGGTCGCTTCCCTGAAGACGCAGCTCAAGGACGAGGAGCGCCGGTTGATGCGTACGCGGGATAGGCTCGCACAGAACCGCCAAGAAAAAGCGACTATCGAGCAGCACCTTTCAGAGACCGAAAGAGACCTCTCCGCGACGGAGCGCTCTCTCGCCACCACGAACCAGAAGCTTGCGACCACTGCTCAAGCGCTCGCGGCAGAGAAAGAACGCGCCATTCGCATCGAACGGAAGCTGCAGCGGGAAGGCGACCGGCGGCTCGAGCTCCAAGGTGAAATCGCTGCACTCGACGCGCGCTTGAAGGCCGAGGGTTCGAAGACCGAGGAGTTGCAGAACGCGGTTGCCCGAGCGGTGGCGGCGCGTAGTCGAGCCGAGCTCGAGCTCGAGTTTGCGGAAGAGGAGCTCGAAGCGCTGCGGAATCGGTCCGTGCCCCATCAGCCTGAGTCGGACACGTCGGTCGACGATCCGAGCCCCGACAGCTGAGGTTCGGGCACCGCTAACGGCGGCCTTTGTAGCCCATCATGTCCTGCATGGCGGACTCGCTCATCTCGGCGATCTCCGCTTCCTCGGCCAAGCGCTCCGCGCAGTCTTCACAGACCTTGATGCGGCGCCCGGCCGCCTTGACGGAGACGAGCTCGTCGACCTCGTCCTTGCACGTTCTGCAAACCGGCATGGAGCGTTACCTCGCGCGTGGCAGAAGGCGGCTCATCGATGGCAGCACGACGTGCTTGCGAATTGACTGCGCGGCGCCGCCAAGGCCTGTGGGCAGCGCGCGGAACGCGATGTCGAGGTGCTTCGTGTCGGTTTCAACCCCGTGCAGCGTAACGAACGAGGTGAGCAGCGACACGGCGCGACGCACGAGAGGGTTCTTTCCGATGTTCGGGTCGCGCATCAGGTCGAGCACGATTCGGTTGCCATTGGCTTCGGCCAACACTGGCGACCGGCCGGGCATGAAGTTCACCAGCGTACCTGGGTTTGAGAGGTCCAATGCGCCGGATTTGATCAAGGCGGCGACCGGAGAATCGGACTCGCCGTTGAGCTTGAGCATCACCTCTTCGAGCCGGAGCGCGACGGTCAGCTCCTCGTCGTTGAACACCACGCGCTCGACGAAGATGATCGCGGAGGCGCGGATTGGCGTGTTCATCGCGTCGAGATTGCCGGACAGCCGGAGGCCCGGCGGCATGGAGTCGATGTGGAAGTCTTCAACCTTCCCGCTCCGCTCGGCCTGCTGACCAAGCCACCGAAGGGCTGCAAGCGGGACACCGACCCGAAGGCCCAGCGCGCTACGTACGGCGCGCCCGAGCTCCTCGGGATGCCCGCGCAAATAGGAACGAACGGCGTCGACTGTTTCTTGGGGAGTGGGCATGACCGCTGGAGTCTAGTGTTCCGACCGGCCGGCGTAAACGGTCAATTCGCGCAGCGTCGCTAGGGCGGTATCGGGATGGTCGTCGGGTCGCAAAAACCGCGGCCGTCGCCGAGGTCCGTGCACTGGGCCCCCTCAAATCCGGGAATCGCAGAACACTGGCCAAGCGCTGGATCGCAGATCCGCTGACAGGTGGGGCCGCTCCTCAGCGGGTCGTCAGGATCGCAGTTCGCACCGGGGAGACACACACAGATAAGGCCGATGTCGCAGTCGAGGCTGTAGTCGCACTGTTCGAGGAGGTCTCGAGGAACGTAGTCCGGATTCTCGAGCTGGCCGGGCAGGCACACCCAGATTTCGGGCGTGCCATCTCCACCACCGGCGCCACCTTCACCACCTTCACCGCCAGCACCGGCCGTGCCGCCAGCACCAGCCGTGCCGCCAGCACCAGCCGTGCCGCCAGCACCAGCCGTGCCGCCAGCACCAGCCGTACCGCCAGCACCAGCCGTACCGCCCGCACCCGCTGCGCCGCCCGCACCGCCTACACCACCTGCGCCCCCTGTCCCGCCTGCGCCACCGGCACCGTCTACGCCGCCTGCGCCACCCACGCCGCCGACACCACCGGCACCGCCAGCGCCACCTGCGCCGTCAGGCAACTCCTCGGAGCGAACGCATGCCTCGTCGTTCTCGCAAATGACTACCTCGGGCCCACACTGCCTCATGCAGTACTTCCCGTAGACCGTCTCAACGCAGATCGAGCCCGAATGGCACTCGTCCGTGTCGAAGCATGCGTTGCCATTGTTCACCGGCTTCGCGCACGCGAAGAGGAGCGCCGTCATCAAGGCAAAAGGCAAAAGGAGGGCTCGGGCGGTCATCGAGACGGTATGTAGCAAGAGAGGCGGGAGGGCGCGATTTTTGTACAGTGGGGCGGTCCCGCAAAGTCGGCGCCGAGCGCCGACCACGGGGATTACGCCCCCCGGTAAAGCGCGGTTCTCTCGTCGTAGACGAGAAGCTCAGCGCCGGCGTCGAGCGGGTCGCCCTCGAGGGCCGATTTGTCGGGGCGAAAGCCGTCCGTCATGGGCATGCGTTCGACGCGCTTGACCCACGCCGGGCGTTCGCTTGGGTCCAGCCCGACCGCAAACTCATTCCAGGCCTGCAAATCGAGACCTTGGTTGCCGTGTGTGACCACCACCGCAACGGGACGATCGGCCCCCTCGTGCTCGACCCCGTACACCACGGTGTGACGCAGCGGCGCAAAGCCGTAGAGCGAATCCTCGATCGTGCGGGTCGCGACGACGCCGGCCGCCGTTTTCAGCATTCGGCTGCTCCGATCGACGAACCAAAAGTCACCGTCGGCGTCGAGGCGCAGCACATCCCAGGTGACGAACCAGGTGTCGTTGGCCTCGAAGACGCCTTGCAACAAACGCCTGCCCGCCTCATCGCCTCCGGTGAAGCTCGCCAAGGGATGGTCGGCATCGAGTTGCGCGAGCAACACGCCCGCCTCGCCTGCTTCGCACCGAACCAGCCGTCCGTGCTCGTCGCGGCAGAACTCCTCACTCTCGAAGTCGTACCGAACGAGCGCCACGTCAGCGCTTCCGGGGAGGGGGCGCCCGAGCGCACCCACCTTTTCGCCGGATGCGTTGGCCAAGACCGCGTTGCCTTCCGTCGCGGCGTAGAACTCGAGAATGCCGACCGGGCCGAAACGATCGACGATGCGCTGCCACACGTCTCGCCGCAGACCGCTACCGGCGAACAGACGGATCGGGTTTTCGTTATCGGCGGCGGACGGCTCTGCGCGCAGAAGCTCGCGCAACATCTCTCCCGCGTAGAAGACCACCGTAGCGCCATATCGGCGAACATCGTCCCAGAACGCTTCAGGGTCGAAGCCGGTCGCAAGCGCCAAGCGGGAACCTCCGACCAACCCTCCTCCGACCGTCACCAACATGCCCGCGGGATGATGAAGCGGCAGGCAGCAGTACACGGTATCCGCTGGAGACAACGTACACGCGGCTGCGGCGCCATAAGCCGAGAACGCCCAGCGTTGGTTGGTGATCTTGGCTGCGCGTGGCTTCTTGCCGCGCCCCGCGGTGAGCATGATGAGCGCCAGGTCACGCGCGCACCCGGGGTTCGGTTCGTACCAGCCAGGAAGCTCCACCGTTTCGGGGTCGATGAGCTCCATGTCGATGACGCCCGGAGGGAGCGTTCGTTGTTCGCGCGCGCCGCCGAGCACGAGCACCTCGGCGATCAGCTCCTTGCCCAGAGCCGCACTCTCGGGGTCTGCAATGAGGAAGCGCGGAGCGGAGCCATGGAGGGCCTCTTCGAGCGTTTCGCGCGAACGGCCCGGGCTCAGCAAGATCGGCACCGCGCCAAGTCGGCTCAAGGCGGCGGTCACCGAGAGATAGCTCGGACGCGGCCCCATCAGGACAGCGACCGGCTCGCCGCGCCGAACGCCGCAACGGATCAAGCCCCGAACGACACTATCGACTCGCCGGTCCGCTTGCGCGTAGGAAAATGCGCGCCCCTCCCAAAGAAAGAAAGTCCCCTCGGGGTTGGAAGCCGCCTGCTCGGAGAGGGCGAGACCCAGGCTCACCCGGGTGTCCGGCCGCATCTGTTGCAGAACGCTGAGGCGCGGAACCTGCCAACGTAGACTGTCGAGCTGCTCACCGAGGTCCGCCGCGGACCGTCCGAGCCGCTGCCACCAAGCGCCAACCGTGCCCACGACGGTTCGATAGAACAGCTCGATGTCAAAATCGACCTCGTCGAAGTCCGCTTCGTCGGGCTCTTCGAGCGGGGGCGGGGCTTGAAGCACTGGAGGCTCCGGGCCGACCCCTTCGCGCCAGCGAATCCAGCTCGCGACGGTTGGCCAAGTGAACGACATCGCCTGTCTCCCGACGACGAGACCGAAGTGCCCGGCACGCATGGACACCTCGAACAGCTCGGCGTTGGGCGCGGCGCCGCGGATGGCGCGGATCGCAGATTCGTTGGCGATCGTGTCCCGCTCGCCGACGAAGAACATCACCGGACAGGTGAGGTCCGCGAGCGTCACGGTGCGGCCGTCGACGACGAAGCCGCCAGAAAGCATTCGATTATGAACGACGAACTCATCGATGAACTTCTTGAGTGCTGGCCCGGGCCAGGCCACGAAGCCTTCGCCACCGAGAAACCGCCGGCGCGCTTCGCGTTTCTCGAGCGCCTGCCGGTCGTGCAGCTTCCGAACGAAGTCCATGAGCTGGCCGACTTCCTTGTGAACCGCGAGGAGCTTGAACCCTGCGCTCGTCAGAGCCCCGGGCAGGCCTTCGAGCTTGTCTAACGGCGCATCGAGCGCGCCCTGGGCAAGCTCGAACACACGGCCGGCGATGGTATCGTCTATCTTCGGAAGGTTTCGATGGATGTCGACGGGACTCCCAAACGTCACCAATGAAGCGATGCCCTCCGACGCGCGGTACGCAGCGGTCTGATAGGCGAACATCCCGCACTGCGAGTAACCGATGACGTGCACGTCGTGCCCTGTTTCCGCCCGAATCCAATCGATTGAATCACTCACCGCCTTGATGTGGTCGTCGAGGGTGCGTTTCATGCCGCCCTCTTCTTGCTCGGGCGAGCCAAAGTCGATGACCCAAACGTCGAGCCCCAATTGCGTCAGCGCGGTGACACCGCTGATGTCGGGCGCGACGTCGTAGATCTCCGCGGTGACCATCAGTGGAGGAATCATGAGCAGCGGCGCTTCGACAGTCGGGCGGTGGTCGTCCCCGCCGTAGCGTCGCAGCCGTGCGATGCGCATCTGGTGGGCGACCTTGTACGGCGCATGTTCCGGCTCGGTGAAGTGTCCGAGCCTCGCCAGCTCGAGGGCGTTCTCGGTAGCCATCGCGATGCGGCGAAAAGGCGCGCGCCAACTTGGTTTTCGGCCTGTCCTTGCCATCGGTCGAACCGTCAGCCTAGCACCAAGCGAGCGGGAGTTGGAGCCTACCCCTTCGCCGTGTCACAACCGGATTCGCCCGATGACCGTGCTTGCTTCCATCACGATGCCCCCGTTCACCGACGACGAGCTCGTCGTACTCCGGCGCATCGAGGGCGTCCTCGGGCGACATCCGTACATGCGCGCAGACCTCAGTGCATTGGGCCCGATCGCCAAGGGCCTCGAGGACGTGCTGAGCACGAGGCTCGCGCTCCTGCATGTAGACGGGTCCACGGCGGGAGACGCCGACAGCGCGGGGCTCCTCGGTAAGCTCCGAGGTTGGGAAGCGCAGCTGGCGGACGCCGTCATCGACGAGGCGGGTTCGAAGGAGGCCCGTCTTCGGTACGAGACCACCCTTCTTCTGCACCCCGAGCCGCATACCGAAGAAGAGCGCAGCGCGACCGCGACCAACGTCGCGCGCGTCACAGGCGCATGGGAGCAGCTGCGCGACAACCGGCCCGCGAGGTCGCTCCTTTCCGAGCGGGTGCAGCAGAACCGCGACTTCTTTCGCCATGGCGCCATGCTGCCTTTCTACTGGGGGAGGCGTCGACGAATTCGCAGGCTCCTTCCTGACGTCGTGATCGAAGAGCCCGCACTTCGCGACACGTTGTTTGCAATCGAGCAAATCGGTCCTCTCGTCGATAACTTCGCATTCAAGGGTTCGGGTGGAGTTCCGATCTCGACCTCGGTCGCGCTGGCGGACATCGCGTTCCTATACATGCAGCTTGCCGACGAGTTCCTCGACGAGCTGGCGGTGGCGGCGGGTGGCCACGATGCCGCAGGGCGTCTCGTTCAATCGGTTTACTGCAACGACACCTCCGAGCGTCCGCTGTGCGACCTTTCGCTGGGTCACCTTCGGAAAATCGGCGTCGATCCGGACGCTCACACGACTAAGTTTGGAATCACGCTCTCGAAGCTGTTCGACGCCCTCGACCAGCTGGCCGTCAGCATCGATGGGCTTCTCGCCAACGCCACCGATGCCATCGTGCACGCCACGCATCTGTTCTTGCACCATTGCTTTCAGACCTACTTGGACGAAGCCGATTTGTGCGGGATCGCCGTCGCGCGTCGCGCCGACCAGATGCATCTGCGAGACACCGCATGGCATTTCTATCGCAAGAACAACATGGTCATGATGCTCTGGCTCGACCTGCGGGCGCGCCTGCTCGGGCTCGAGCCCGCAAAGCACGTGACCGTGATCCGCCGCTGGGGATATCTGTTGTCGGCATTCCAGATCTTCGACGACTTGAAGGACATCGCGCTCGACCTCGGAAAGCAGCCAAGTTACCCGCTCCAAATCGCGGCCAACGACTTCCCCGCGGAGTTCGCGTGGCTCGAGCAGCGCTTCAAGGCAGGGCGCCTTCCCGTCACGCGCGACGAAGTTCCGGAGGTGAACCTCCGAGCAAGCGGAACGGTGAGACAATGCATGCGATGGAGTCGGCTCATCGCGCTGGCCCACTTCGACAACGCACTGCTTTACGCATGGGACCAACGCTGGCGCAAAAGCTGGACACGGCGTCGCAATTCCTTCAACCCGCGTGGCAGCACGACGACCACGGCGCGCGCACATGCGGTGGACCGCCTGGTCCGCGCGCTGTTGGCGATGCGCGGACCAGAACCGACCCCAGCGGTCGACGACGAACAGCTCGCGTTCGCACTCGATGCGACCGCGTACGAAGGCTCATGGCAGATCTATTTGGCGCTGTTCCCCAACGTCCGCGCGATCTATCGGTTCGCAACGCTGCGAATGTGGATGACCGCCGAAGAGAAAGCGCAGGCCGCGCGTCGACTCCTGCGCCGTTACCCCCGCGCGCGAGCGAATGCCTTAGTCGGCCTCGCCGATGGTGATGTCGACCATCAGGTCACCGGCGATCGCCTCGAGGCTTTCTCGAAGCTGATCGAGATCTAGCGTCCTCGGCGCGCGCAGCCTGGCTGTCGCCTTGAACAACGTGTCGCCGGACCAGGGCGCGCCATCGCACTCGGTATTGAGCTCATCGACGTTGACGCCGCGCGCCGCAAGCGCCTCGGAGATCTTATGAACGATGCCCGGGCGATCGCTGCCGATCAGCTCGAGCGCAATCACGTGCCCCTCTTCGACCGCGTCTTCGAAGCCGCGTTCGACCACGACGCGAAGCCCGTCCGACCGAAGCCCTTGGAGGCCCTCGGACAAGGCATCCGCGCGGGCCGCCGGCACGCTCACTCGAAGAATCCCCGCGAACTCCCCGGCCAACCGGGACATCCGGCTCTCCACCCAGTCCCCACCGTGCTCCTCGACCACAGCCGAAACCACCTCGACCAACCCCGGCCGATCCTTCCCGATCACAGTAACAACAAGCGACTCCATAGGGGACACGCTCCATACCCGTAATCACCCGACATTCCAAGGCTTTTCAGGCAAAGATCGCAGCGCCTCCACAAGGGCGCTGCGATCTTTGCCTGAGAAGCGACTAGATCTCGGGGAGTTAGGACCGTAGAGCGTGTCCCCATGTTCGCGAAGCGTACGCAGGAGGTGGAGCCGTTCCTTGCGATGGAAGTCATGGAGCGGGGGATGGCGATGGCGCGAGCCGGGACGCCGATCGTTCAGCTTGGCGTGGGGGAGCCGAACTTCGATGCGCCGCCGGCCGCTGTTCAGGCTGCGGTCGACTCGTTGGTGTCGGGTGAGACCCACTATACGGACAGCCGAGGTCTGTTCGTCTTGCGCGAAGCGATCGCCCAGGACTGTGAACGGCGTCGTGGGGTCGCGGTGGATCCCGATCACGTGGTGGTCACCAGCGGAACCTCGCCGGCAATCCTGTTGTGCTTGAACCTGCTGGTCGACCCCGGCGACGAAGTGATCCTTGCGACACCGCACTACCCTTGTTACCCGAACATGATCGCCGTCTGCGGTGGCAAGCCGATTCTAGTGCCGACCGGTCCCGAGGACGGCTTCGTGATGGACGTCGCCAAGGTGCGGGCCGCGATCACTCCCAGAACGCGCGCGATCTTCCTTGCGTCGCCCGCCAACCCAACCGGCGCGGTGCAACCCAAAGAAGTCGTCGAGGAGCTCAGCGACCTCGGCATCCCGATCCTGTCAGATGAAATCTACGACGGGCTGACCTATGACGGCGCACGCGTGACCTCCCCGCTGGGTTTCACGGAGAACTGCTACGTGCTCGACGGATTCTCGAAGCGCTATGCGATGACGGGCTTTCGCCTGGGCTACCTCATCGCCCCCCAGATCGCGATGCGACCCTTGCAAAGCTTGATGCAGAGCTTTTTCATCTCGACGTCGCAGTTCGTTCAGCAGGCGGGCATCTCGGCGCTGGCCCACGGCGCCGAACACGTCGAGCACATGCGCGGCCAATACGCCATTCGCAGGCGCATCCTGATCGATGGCCTTCGGGACATGGGGCTCTCGATCCCCATCGACCCGCCGGGCGCATTCTACGTACTGGTCGACATGCGCCACTTCGAGCGCGACTCGCTAACGCTGTCCTTTGACATTCTCGAGAAGGCCCACGTCGCGCTCGGCCCCGGACGCGACTTTGGAGAAGCCGCCGAAGGCTTCGTCCGCTTCAGCTTTGCAACGTCGAGCGAGGAAATCGAAGAGGGGTTGCGCCGCTTGGCCCGCGTGATCCCCCAGCTCTGACGCTCACTCGGCGTCACCGAGCAGGTCGAGGAGCGCCGCTTCGTCGATGATTTCGACGCCGAGCGATTGCGCCTTGTCGTGTTTGCTTCCGGGGTCGTCTCCCGCAACCACGTAGTCGGTCTTCTTCGACACGGACCCCGACACCTTGCCCCCTGCTACCTTGATGCGTCTCGTCGCCTCGGTGCGCTTCAGTGTGGGTAGCGTCCCCGTTAGCACGAAGGTCTTGCCAGCGACGTCGGCGACCTCGCGAACGTCAGCCGCTCTCACGCTCAGGCTCACCCCGACGTCGGCCAAGCCCGAGAATACCTTGCGCACCGCCGGCGAATCTAGCTCGTGGAAAATGCTATCCGCACTCTTGCGTGCGAGCCCCTCGATCGCACCACGCTCGGCAGACTTCGCGGGCGCCACCGTCTCGACAGCGTCTTTATCTTCCGCCACGTATCGCGCCGCAAAGTCCAGCAGCGCATCTGCGGTCTTGAAATAGGCGGCGAGGTCCTCGGCCATCGTCTCGCCGACGTGCCGAATCGCCAGGCCGTTCAACACGCGCCCGAGGCCCCGTTCTTTGGCTGCCTCGAGACCGGCCTTCACGCGCTCGGCACTCTTTTGGCCCATCCGATCGAGGGCCGCGAGCGCATCCACGTCGAGGCGAAACAGCTCGTCGGGCGAACGCACGCCAATCTTGTCGACGACCTGGTCGACGAGGACCTCGCCCATCCCGTCGATATCCATCGCCCCCCGGCTCGCGAAGTGACGCAACCGCTCGCGCACTTGGTCCGGACACGTGGGGTTCGGACAGTAGACGAAGATCTCTTCGCTCACTACCTCGGTGCCACAGGTCGGGCATGCATCAGGCGCAACAAAGCGCTTCGCCCCACGCTTGCGCTTGCTTGTATCTACCTCGACGACCTGAGGAATGATCTCGCCCGCCTTTTCGACCAGTACGATGTCTCCGACGCGGACGTCCTTGCGCTCCAGCTCGACGAAATTGTGCAGCGACGCGCGGCTCACCGTCGTCCCCGACACGAACACGGGCTCCAGGATCGCGACCGGCGTCAGCTTGCCCGACTTCCCCACGGACACCTCGATGTCGAGGAGCTGGGTCGGTTTGCGCTCCGGCGGGAACTTGTACGCAATGCCCCAGTGCGGATGATGCCCCGTCGCACCGAGCCGCGCATACAAGCCGAGGTCGTCGATCTTGATGACCATTCCATCGATGTCGTAGTTCAACGCGCCTCGGCGGGCCTGGTAGTCTTCGCAATACTGAAGCGCATCCTCTTCGGAAACGGTTTGGAACACTTCACTGAGGTACACTTCGGCACCACGGTCGGCCAACCATTGTAGTGTCTCTCTCTGAGTCGGAGGAAGCTTCGCGCCGTCGTCCCATGCGACCTGGTAGAAGAACGCTCGAATCCCGGACTTTTCGAGGCCCTCCGGGTCCTTGCGTTTCATCATGCCGGCACAACCGTTGCGAGGGTTGATCAACGGCTTCTCGAGCGTCGCGTTGAAGCGCGCAAACTCGGTCAGCGGCCAGTACAGCTCGCCGCGGATCTCCATCTCGCCTTTGCCGGCACGCTTCAGCTTTGTCGGCACGGTGCCGAGCTGATTCACCTGCTTCGTGATCACATCTCCCTTGCGGCCATCACCGCGCGTCACCGCGCGTCGCAGCACACCATCCGCATAAAGGAGCGACACCGAAATCCCATCGACCTTGGGTTCGACGATGATCGGGAGCTCCTCGACTTCGAGCTCTTTGCGCCGCCTGCGGAACCATGCCGACAATTGATCCGAGAGCGCCATCGGCTCACCGCCGCTGTCCCGCCGATTCGGTGAGAGCTTTTCGAGGGACAGCATTGGAACGCGATGCTCCACCGTCTCAAAGCCGGCGGTATGGTCCTGCCCCGGCTGCACATCGAGCCGCTCCGACGGCTCGATCCCCAGCTCCTCCGCGAGCTCCTGGTACCGATCGACCAGATCATCGAACGCGCCGTCGGTGATTTCAGGCACCCCCGCCCGATACGCCGCCTCGTGATACCGAATCTGCTGGCTGAGCTGCTCCAGCTCGAGCTCCAACCGCACCCGATCGCCCATCCCCAAACCTTGCCAGAATTAACCCTTTCTAAAAGGGGTCTGACCCCTTTTAGAAAGGGTTAATTGTCGTCTTTTTGGGTGATGTTGTGACAATTGGGTCCGGCTAAGGCAGCTTGTTAGGTTGGGGATGAACGACGAAGGGCAGCGTCCCGAAAGCCTCGGGGAGGAGTCGGAGGCTCGGTACGAGCGTGAGCGCGACGAACAAACGCGCCTTCGTTCGCTCGGTGCTCTGTCGCACATGCTGCCGGTCCTGGCGTTCGTCTACGCTGCTGCAGCCGTGCTCTTTCTGGTCTCGCCGCCCTTCACCCCCAACACGCCGCACGTGTTCATCTGCGCGATGTCCTCTGCGCTCGTGCTCGTGGTGTGGGCGGGCATGCGTGTCGACGACCCCCGTTTTGACACCCCGATCTCGACGGCGACCATCTCCATCGCTGCCGGAATGGGGCTCACCATGTTTGCTGTCAGCGGCGCGATCAGCAACACGACGACGCTTGCGATCGCGATTGTGGCCGCGGGCGCCCTGCTCTACCGTTTCTCGATGTTCGCCGTGATGGTTGTCGTGGTGTTCGTCGGCTGGCTTCAACTCGCGCACGGCGAGGCGAGGGGCCCATACAGCCTCGGGATGTTCCACCTTTGGGCGGCAACCGTCGTGGGTGCCCTGGTTCTTTGGTCGCGCCGGCAACTCATGTTCCGACTCCACGAGGAAGCCCAGGAGGCCGATGCGATGCGCCGCCTCGCCACCGAGCAAGCGCTGACGCTGGGACGCGCGCGAGACGCCGCATTGGCTTCCGCACAGGCGAAGGGGCAGTTCCTGGCGAACGTGAGTCACGAAGTCCGCACGCCCCTCAACGGGATTCTCGGTCTACTACAATTGATAGACCCGTCTGCGCTACCGAAGCCGCAAGACGACTACTTGCGCGGGGTCCACAAGTCGGGCCGCTCCCTCCTCGCGATCGTCAACGATTTGCTGGATCTCTCGAAGATCGAGGCCGGCGAGATGCGTCTCGAATCCGTCGCCTTCGACGTCATCTCGATGACCGATGAGATCGCGCTCAACTATGCATCGGCCGCGCACGCCAAGGGCCTCGAGCTCATCACCAACATCGGTCCCGACGTGCCGTCCGAGGTGTGCGGGGACCCGCTCCGCCTCCGGCAAGTGATCTCCAACCTGGTCAACAACGCCCTGAAGTTCACCAAGGAAGGCGAGGTCATCCTCGGAGTTCGGGTGCGCAATCGAGGCCCATGGCACGTCGACCTCGAAATCCGCGTCTCCGACACTGGCCTTGGCGTGTCCGAGGACCGCGCGGAGAGCATCTTCCGAGCGTTCTCACAAGCGGACGCGTCCACGACCCGCGAGTACGGCGGTACTGGCCTCGGGCTCCCGATCTGCCGGCAGTTCGTCGAGCTCATGGGAGGCGATCTCAAGCTGAAGAGCACCGTCGGAAAGGGCAGCACGTTCTACTTCGAAGCGCGCTTCGAGCTCGAAGAGAAGCTCAGCGAGGAGCTCCAGGCCGTCACCGAAGCGCTTGCGGGGATGAAGGTTCTAGTGCTCGAGAGTAATAATCGCGCGCGCGAGACGCTCTGTGCGCAGCTTCAGTCGTGGAACATGGAGGCGTGGGCCACGACCACCTTCGACGGCGCGCTCCGGACGTTTCGATCATCGCCACGTCCAAACGTGGTAATGATCGACCTGCGCAGTCTCGGCAAAGACTGGCGAATCCGGGCTTTTGAGCTCAATGACGCCGCTGCGAAATGCGGCGGCTCGGTCGTTGCAATCTGCTCTCACCGGTACGAGATCAGCGAGTTGGCCGAGGCAGGAATCCGGGTACACGTAGAAAAGCCTATTCGGAGAGCAAAGATCATTGCGGCCCTCCTCGAAACGCTCAACCGAGATAGCTCTCAGCACCGCCTTCACGAGACGGTCCACCGCCCCTCCCTACCCGCGCCTCCGCCGCGGGAGCTGCAGTCCAACGGCATGAAGATCCTCGTCGCTGAAGACAACGCGATCAATCTGAAGGTCGTTCACGCGCACCTTCAGGCGCTCGGGTACGAGGTCGACGCCGTGAACGACGGTGTCGCCGCACTCGATGCTCTGAAGGAAGGACATCGCTACGCCGCAGTCATCATGGATGGACAGATGCCGAGCATGGACGGCTATGAGACCACCCGAGAGCAGAGAGCGCGCGAGTCCGAGTCCGGTCAAAGACGGGTTCCAATCATCGCACTCACTGCGCACGCGATGACCGGGGATCGCAGGACCGCGTTTGCTGCCGGGATGGACGACTACCTCTCGAAGCCCTTCACCCAGAAGCAGTTGCAGAAGGCGCTCATCCGCTGGGCAGCACGACCGTCCGCCAGCGCCTCGGAGTTCCCGCCCGATTCGCTCGACACCACGATCACGTCGCAGCTCTTGGAACTCGAAGAAGAAGAACCCGGGTTCATCTGCGATGTGATCGACAGCTTCTTCCGCACCGCCGAGGAGAGCATCGCCCGAATGAAGACAGCCATCGACGCGGGTGACGTCCAGACGCTGCGGGCGGCTGCCCACATGGTTCGGGGCAGCAGTCAGCAGCTAGGGGCTCGCCGATTCGGAGCGACTTGCGGCAAGCTGGAGAACATCGCGGCGACAGAGGGTGCCCGCGCGATCGTCGACGACTTGGAACGGGACCTCGAGGGGGCACGCGAAGCACTGACAGGCCTCGCCGACCGCGCACTCGATGCGGCGTCCTAGCGAACGTCAGTTGCCCGCGATGCCGGCAAGTCGTGAGGCATCGACAATCCAGCTATCGCGAATCGTCTGCTCCGGAACACCGTGGGCGTGCTCGACGAGCCACTCGACGTCCGATGGGTCGAAGCGCGCAATCTGATGGAAGTGGTAGATGCCCAGCCGATTCAGCGTGCGTTCGACGATCGGGTCCACGCCCTCGAGTCGCTGAAGGTCGTCGCGTGGTCCGAAAGGTTGCACCATGACCCACGCTGGAGGCCGCGATTCGCCGCTCGTCTTCACCTCGAGCTCGCTCTCGCGAATTCGATCTTTGAGACGGTCGATGTCGTCGAGCATGCGCTCGTGAATCCCGTGAAGCACCTCGAGCTCGGCCCGCAAGCGCTCACCCCGCGTCTCGGCCTGCCGCAGTGCGGCTCTCGACTCGTCACGCTCCTCAACTGCGATACGGAGCTCACGCCGTAGATCTTCGGCGGACTCGCGTGAAGTCGGCCGCGCCTCGAGGTCGATCGCCGACAGTCGTGTGTTCGCCTCTTGCATGGTTCGGTTCCGGGCGTCCAACGTCGCGGTGAGTTGACGCTTCGCGCGTTGAAGCGCGTCGAGCTTCTCGCTCGAAACGCTGAGCTCTTTGTGGAGCCCCTCGATCCGCTCGTTCTGAGTGATGATGTCGGCTCGCGCCTCTTCGAGCTCGTACTGAAGTGTTTTCGCGCGCACGGGCGCAACCAGGCGCCCCCACAGAAATTGCCCCAGCCACAACAACACGCCACCAAACGCAGCCGCTATCAGCAAAGCGCCGATCATCTGCAGCACCAGATACGTCACGTCTCACCTCCCCCAAGGCCTTCTTCGCCGGCAACGAGCATGTTCGCGCGCACGACGCGGACCCCCCGGACCATGCTCACGATTCGCTCCGCGCGCTGCGCCTCGGAGACGGACGGCACCTCGCCACGAAGCTCGACGTCTCGCCCGTCAACGAGGGGAACGACCCCTGAAAAGCCAGTACGTTCGAGAACGGCGGTGACACGCGTGGCGACGTCCCACTCGACTTCGTGACGAGCAGGGCTGAGCCAGGAAACCCAAACGACATAGCCAAGGAAGCTTGCCGAGACGGTTCCAAAGACTGCCTTTTTCCACATTGAGCGGTTTGCCAACGAGCCACATTGAACTCGATTTGCCAAAAAAGATCTACGTTTTGACGCTGCTTCGGGGAACGGACCGGCGAGGCAGCGCACAAATTGCAGGGGTGCGTCGCCCGATCGGGTGCTCTACGTCCGGCTCAAGACCCGAAGTCGTGACGCTCGACGATCTGGAAAAGCCGCTCTTGGCGATTGTCCGCCCACGTGTAGAGGGCAACCGCGGGCGCGGCGAACGTGACGGCGCGTAGATCGATCGTGTGCGCCCATCGAAGCGCTTGCCGGCGTTCGGCTGCGTTCGCCCGGCGCTGGATGCGCGCCAACGTCATGTGCGGCAGCGGCGGACGAGTGTCCTCGGGGGCTCCAGCCGCACGCAGCAGGGTCTCTCTTGCTTCGGTGATCATCTCGGTGAGCGGCTCCCGCCCGAGGTCGACCATGGCGCAGAGCGCCGAAGGCTTGCGGGGATGGCCGAGAGGCTCGATGCCGCTGAACGACCCCGTCACCCTCCGAAACGAAGGGTAGCCTCCGATCCGGTCCCAGGCGCGGCGCGCGTCCGACTCTTCGACGGAGCCCAGAAATCCCAATGTGACGTGAAGGTCCGAGGTGCGGAACACACGCACACGCTCCGGCGGGGCCGGATGCAGCCGCAACCCATCCACTTGCATTGGGAACGCGATGAACCAATTAGGGGCCACCCAGCGAGTCTAGGCCGAACCCTGACTCGCCGCGAGAGCCCATGCCCATTACCGAAGCGTTCAGCGAATCCCTCCAGGCGTACCCGATCTACACGTGGACCGTGCTCGGCGTCGTCGTTCTGGGAATCGTCAGCTTCGTCCTCTTGATGTTCATCTCCGCGCCCTACGGCCGCCATCTGCGCCCGGGTTGGGGCCCGACCCTCAACGCCACCGCTCTGTGGGTCATCATGGAGGCCCCATCTCCAATCACGTTCGCGGTCGTCTACTTCACATCAGACAATGCGTTCAAGCCCGTCCCGCTGATCCTTCTCGGCATGTACATGTTTCACTACGTGTACCGGTCGTTCATCTACCCGTTCCGGATGCGCGGCGGGCACAAGCAAAAGCCGATCGTCACCGGTCTGCTGGCGTTCTCCTTCAACACCGCCAACGGCTGGACCAACGCGTTCGCGATCACGAGGCTCTCGCCTCACTTGCTGAGCACAGACTGGCTGTCCGACCCGCGGTTCATCGTCGGAATCATCGTCTTCGCGGCTGGTTACGCCATCAACCAGCAATCCGACGCCATCCTTCTGAGCCTCCGAAAGCCTGGGGAAAGCGGCTACAAGATCCCCCAAGGCGGATTCTACCGGTGGCTCTCGAGCCCCAACTACTTCGGTGAAATCGTCGAATGGGTCGGATTTGCGCTCGCCGCATGGACCGTTCCTGCCTGGGTGTTCGCCTGGTTCACGGCCACGAACCTCGTTCCACGTGCGTTTTCCAATCATCGGTGGTACCGGGAGCACTTCCGCGACTACCCAGAAGACCGGCGCGCGATCATCCCGTTTCTCCTCTAGTCCGTAGACTTGCGCACCCGCCCCGATTGACGCGACAATGTGCGGCCAGGGGCGCACGTCGTCGGGGAGGGATGCACGGTGGCCGACAAAGATTCGAGCTCGCGTAAAGAACCGTCCGACCTGTTTCAGGTCGAGAACGCCACACCATCGATTGCACCGGTCGACAGGATCGTGCTGCCGCCAGAAGAAGCGCTCAAGCGGCGCATCCGGCGCTTCATCGCGGCGGGCATCGCAGCGCTGATCTTCTTCTTCATCGTGCACCTGGTCCTCGGATGGATCCATTCTGCACGTTTGGCCTCGGCCCTCGATGAGGTAATCAACGACGGCAGCCCAGACACCATCGACCATGCACTGAACCTTCTTCGCGATGATCCAAACGACTCCGTTCGGGCGCGCCTACTCGCGACGGCTGCGCTTGGGGGAGATCACCAGAAGCTGTTGGACGCCGAGGCACTTCTCTCGGAGTCCGCGCAGCAGAACGACCCTGACCAGCGCATCGCCAGAGTCTACGCCTTCCTCGCAGAAGGAGACGCACGTGCGGCGCATGCCGAGGCCGAGAGGCCGGCAAAGTATTCAGATCAAACCGATGCGTTCCTCCATGGCCGAGCCCTAACCGCCGTTGCGCGAGGCCAGTGGACCCAAGCCCTTCCCGACGCGCAGCAAGCAGTCGAGGCACGGCCCAACGCACCGGAGCCCGCAGCCCTGCTCGCCCGCATCACAGCAGAGACCGAAAGCCCGGAAGCCGCGCTCGCCGTGCTCGACCAGGTGAGTCGACAAACCGCTGCGACGAAGATCGCCCGCGCCCGAATCGTCGGCCTTCAGCAAGGCAAGGCGGACGACGCGCTCGCGCTTGCGGGTGAAGTACGTGACGACGACAACGCATCGGTCGTGCACAGGGCATGGGCCGATTTGATCTCGGGTGTGCTCGCGTACCGACGCGGTGCCATCGGCGCCGCATACCAACACGCGCAAGCAGCAGCGAGGCCCGAGCTTCGTGTGGACGAGCCATTGCTCATCGGGACCGCGCAACTCTTTCTCGCGCTCGGACGGACGGGTGAAGCGAGGCGACTGCTCAAGCGATTGTCGGGCGGACCATCGGCAGATTTGTTCGAGCGCGCCCACGTGATCGCGTGGTGGTACGCTCACACGGGCGACATGCGAGCGGGGCTAGCCACCTTGAGCGGGGCTGGTTTCGGCCCGGAAAAATCGGCAGATCCCGCGTTTCGCGCACTGGTGATCGCGGAATTGCTCCGGAGCTCCACGCGGGCGGGTGAGCGCGATCGAGCGATCTCGCTCTACAAAGACGCGGCGAGTGACCCGCACTGGGGCGTCGCTGCTTCGGAGGCGCTCGCCGAAGCGTTTCTCGAAGGGGGGCGCACCGAGGACGCAATTGCCGTGCTTCAGGCAGGGCTCAGCGCGGCACCGAATCATCTTTCACTCGTGGATCTCGCAGCCCAGGCGTACATCGACGCCGATCGCCTTTCAGACTCAGAGAAGGTGACGTCTGCTGCACTCGTTGCGTTCGAAACCGAGGGGTGGGCGCATGGCAGTCATGCGCGCGTGCTGTTGGCACAGGGTGAGCCGGCGAAGGCGCTGGGCGAGCTCGACCGTGCTGTCGAGTTGAGTCCGGGCGACGCTAGCTTGTATGCACTCCGAGGCGATGCGGCACGCGAGGTTGGGTCGAGCGAACAAGCGAAGGCCAGCTACGAGAAGGCGCTGCAACTCGATCCGGGTCAGCCGCGCGCCCTGTCCGGATTCGTGGCGTTGCTGATCGACACAGGCGACTTCTCCCGCGCGGCCGAGGTGATTGCTCAGATGGACAAGGCAAAGGTCCGGGACCTGCGGGCGGATGAGCAGCGTGTGCGCTTCCTCGTGCGTACGGGGGCGGGGCAAAGCGGCGTCACGACGATGCGGAATGCGGTCGGGCGGCACAAGAGCAACGTGGCGCTCCGGCTCGCGGGCGCGCGAGTCTACCTCCAGGCGGAAGATTACACACGGGCAGGGATCTACTTCCAACAGGCCAAACGCAATGGGGCGGACGCGCGGCTCGCCGAAACGGCCCTCGCGCTGGCGCAGATCTATGGCCGCAGAAAGCTGGGGGCGGAGAACTCGCTCGAACGCGCAGCCGAAGCCGTGGACGCGGAAGGCAACCCGTTGAAAGCCGGGCCGCAGGTCCAGGTATGGGAACTGATGGTCAAGGCACGGTTCGCGCTGGCGGATGAGAAGCGAGGCTTGGCCGTGCGCTACGGGAAGCAGGCTGCAGAGCTCATGCCGGACGATGTCGACGTGCACCTCCTGAATGCCGATATCGAAGAAGACCGCGAACGCTCGCCAGAGGAGCCGCTACGACAGGCCGCCAACGCGCGCGTCCCAATGCCGGTCGCAGCTGGCCGCCTCGCCACCCTGCTCGGTCCAACCGAGGAAGGCTGCGACATGGCGGCGCGCTACTTGAAGGCGAACCGCACCGGCAGACTCGCGAATCGCGTCCGCGATGTGAGCCGCCAGTGCAAGTGATCGCTGTGTGTTAGTCCGAGTCGGAGAGCAGGCCCGAGACCCGCTCGACCGCGTCGATGTACTCGCTGACCATCTCCTCGATGACCTGGCGAGCAGGCTTGCGCGTGTTCATCTGGCCAACGACCTGACCGACCGGCGTACCGAGCAGCGCATCTGAGCCCTCGGCACCGGTCTGCGCGAACCGCGTGATGCGCTGCGTAGCCTCGGCCGTGGCCATGAACTGAAGCGGCATCGGAAGGTAGCCCGGACACTCCGGATCTTCGTCCCAGGCGCGTGTGTAGGCTGTCTTGAGCTGACGGGCAGGCTTTCCGCTAATGCAGCGCGAGCGAACCGTTTCGGTCGAATCCGCTTCGAGGAGCTTATCGACGAGCGACGGAATCGAATCGGATTCCTCGGTCGCTAGCCAGATCGAGCCGGTCCAGACGCCTGCGGCGCCCATGGCCATCGCGGCCGCCATCTGACGGCCGGAGCCGATTCCGCCTGCGCCGAGCACCGGTGTTGGCGCGACGGCGTCGACGACCTGCGGCAAGAGAACCATTGAGCCGATCTCGCCGGTGTGACCGCCCGCCTCGTAGCCCGACGCGATGACGATATCGACGCCCGCAGTTTTCTGCTTGATCGCCTGCCTCACCGTGCCGCAAAGGGCCGCGACCATTACGCCCTTATCGTGCGCTTGACTGATGATGTCTTCAGGGGGTGGACCGAGGGCGTTCGCGATGAGCGCGATCGGGTGATTCATCGCAACCTCGAAGTGCGCGCGGCCGCCAGATGCCGACCAGCCGAGCAGACCTTCGATTTCTTCGACATCATCGGGGAGCGGGGGTACGCCATTACGATTGAGCAGGTCGTTGATCCACTTGCGGTGAGCAGGCGTGATCATCTGGTCGAGCTGTTCTTTGGTGATGTCGCCCTGGTCCTTGCCGATGTACTTCGCGGGGATGACCGTGTCGACGCCGTACGGCTTGCCGTCGACGTGCTCGTCAATCCACTTCAGCTCGAGCTCGAGCTGCTCGGGGCTGTACGCCACCGCGCCCAACACACCGAGCCCACCAGCCCGGCTGACTGCAGCAACGACGTCGCGGCAGTGGCTAAACGCAAAGATGGGAAACTCGATCCCCAACCGCTCACAAATCTCAGTCTTCATGCAAACACCCGAAAAATTAACCCTTTGAAAAAGGGGTCTGACCCCTTTTTCGAGGGCTTAGAAGGAGGGGTAGAACGTGTTCTAGTTTGCTTGAAGACGACTCGGGGGTCAACGCAAAAAAGGCGACCGTCAGCGCCTGGCTTTTTTGGGACCTACTCGAGGAGGCTTGGGTCGACCAGGTCGTTCCAGACTTCGGTGCCGTCGAGCATGGCGGTGAACCACTCGAGCACGGTGACGCCGTCGATCTCGGTCTCGAGACCGCCGATCCTGAACCCTGCCTCGGTGTCTACCGCGGGCCCCTCACGGAGGATTGCCGTGTGGGCTGTATCGACCGGAATGAAACGCTTGTATCGATCCCCAAACATCGTGGTCGTACGCTGCGTTTCGGCGAGCAGCGATGCAGTGAAGTCTTCCGCTGGAGTCATCAGAAAGATCCCAGCAATCACCTGGTCCGCGCTATAGCTCAACGCGCTCATGGTGAAGTTGTCGTCCGCGGCAAGCTGCCAGTCGATGTAGCGCGTGATGTGCCCGTTGCTCGTGCAGTCCGGACAGGATGCGGGGATCAGCGAGCTCGCGTTCCAGCCGGCGAGCAGTGTCTCCTCGATGAACTCGGCATCGCCTTCCTTCGCCACGCCGACCCCGGAGTCGTTGAACACCAGGATCTTGGTAGCGGGATAGTAGTCCCGAACCAGCGGCATCGCGACGATCGTTCCGAACGCCCCTCCGCTCACGCCCGTCAAGAGGATCCGGCTTGGGTTCGGGAACGTCTCGCTGGCGATATCGAGCGCCGCGGTGAGGTTTTGCAGGCCGCGCTGATAGCCCATGCTCGGCTCTCCGCCGCCCCCGGCCAGACTGCCCGGCAGCACTCGGTCCACGTCACCCGCAAAGAGTGATCCGTCACAATACGGCAGGTAGACGACATCCCAGTCGGCCACTGGATTCGCTTCGAACGCGGGATCCAAGATCCCGTCGCTGTTGTCTCGCAGGAAGTTCGTCTTCTCGAATGCCGAACAGAAGGTATCCCAGCAAGCTCCGCCCCCTTGCAAGAAGATGACGAGCTCGTCCGAGGTGCCTTCGCGCGTGTCAACGGTGTACTCCGTGCCCCGCAAGCACAGCGGCCCCCGTGGCTCGGCCGCCGGATCGTCCGGCACCGCAAACCGGAACGTCGTGATGCCGTTCTCTTCGTCGAATGTCGGCTCGCCGTCGGGATTGAACTCATCGACGTACTTGGTCAGCCCTTGGTCGTAGAGCTCGTCGAAACCATTCGAACCGCCTGATCCACCTGCCGCGCTGCCGCCGTCGTTCCCACAACCTGCGAGCGCGACCACCGCGCCCGAAACCAAAGCCAAGATACTCCGTCGCATGAAAACCTCCGTGATCGCCGCATCGGTCGGCTCGGCGGCGGCTATTGGTACCTTGCTGCGTTCGCCGGGTCAACGATGCTAGCCTGCAACTCGTATGAAGGGCTCCCTATGGTTTGGTTTCGTCCTCGTCCTCAGTTTGGCTGGGGCAAGCGCGCGTGCCGACGACAAACCTGTCGAGGACACGGAGCCGGTCGAGCGGGAGGCGATTATCGAGGAGACGAGCGTAGGCGAGGCTGTTGCGGAGACCGCGGCCCCCGGTTGGACGTACCCGAAGGCGTACGCGTCGCGCCCACTGACGATGAACAAGTTCATGATCCGCGGTACGTTCAGCGTCAACACCAAGCGCGCGATCATCGACAGAAACACGGGCGCTCAGGCGAGCAGGCCGCTGGTGTCCATCGACCTCGGGGCCGCGTTCTCCATAATGGACAACTTGGAGGTGGGCGTCAGCAACTACCGCCTCGGTTCCACCCCCGCTAACGCCGCCCAGGGCATGTTCCCGATCGTCGTGTCGCCAGTAGGGGCCTTCGGCGACATGCCGCTTTACGTGCGGTACAGCTTCCTGCGGAAAAACTACGTCGAGATGGCTGCCGACTTCGTGCTTCTCGTCCCATCGTGGACGAACCTCGCCGCGACCTTCGGCCTCCCGGTGCGCATTCGAGCGCGTCGTCCCCTGACTGTAGACACCGGCACCGAGCTCGTCGTCTTGTCGAACGGCGCCGGCCTCAACGTCGAGGTGCCCGTCAAGGCCACCTTCAACATCACTGCGGCGGGCTTCATCTTTGGAGACAGCGGGTTTTCGTTTCAGAACCTCGCTCGCAACATCACCGGCGGCAGCTACTTCGACACGAGCCTCGCGTTCCCAGTCGCCCGCAACCAGGTCTTCGTGCCGCTTGGCATCGGCGGCGGGTACACGCACGTCGTCAAGAACATAGTGATGATCGACGTGTTCGCGCGATTCGGTTGGAATCCGTTTGTCTATCTCAATCCACCCAGTGGCGTGAACGCCCTCCCTGCCGCCGACAGCTGGGTGCTCTCCGTGGGGGCGATCATCCACACCAGCCCGATCCTTCACGAGAGCGATCTCTAAGGGAGTTACACGCGGCGTGGGTTAGCGCAGCAGGGGCGGTGGATTGGGCAGCGAGAAATGCCGGGATTGCAGGCAATTGCCAGCGGACACGGCCCCTGCCCTGCGCCGTTCGCCCTTGAGCACTACAGAGGCCGTCATCGAATCGAGCGGCTGCTCCGCCCACGCGATCAGCGCCTCGTCGCTTTCGGCAGCAACGACAAACACATCGTCTTGGTCTTGGAGCGCCGACCAAGCGACTTCGGTATTGTCGGCGTTGACCTGATCACGAACGATGCTGGCGTTCAAGGGATGGGCGAAGCGGACGCGCCACGCGGCCACCACTTCGGAGCCGTCGTCGTAGATCGCAAGCTCGTCCCCGACCCAGCCGAGCGCTGTCCACCACGCCACCTGGTCGGACATCCCGCGGCGCCGCAAGAAGCCGTACACGTACCAAGCGCCAAATCGATTCTCGACTTCGGTTGCGTACCCCTCAATCGGAGATGGATGCGCTGCTTCGGGAAAATCGAACAACGGCAGTTCCGCCCCAAACCCCACCATGACCTCGATGGCGGTGGACGGCGGTGACTCGAAAGCGGCGGCACGGCCGTTCAAGCCGCCCGACAGCGTGACCGCCGTCATGAAGTCGAAGCCGTACGCATACGGAAAGCTCGAGGCGGAATCGACCAACGCCACCTCGGGGTCACCCGCACTCGCCCTTGCAATGTCGGTCCTCTCTTTGTGAATCGCATCCCAGTCGATCTCCTCGGGTAGGTATCCGAGCTGCCCGTACACCCAGGCGAACGAGGTGTGTGTGGCATCGCCTTCGATCACGCCGCGGACCCCCATCACGCCGTCTTCGGTGTCCGCGTCGGCGCTGACCGCGTCGAGATTGAACTGAATGTCTTGAATCGCGTGTGTGAACTCGTGCGCTAGAATCGCCTGCCCGTCGATGTCCTCGTAGTCACGGTCGATTATGGTGATGCTGCGACTGCGGCGACTGTAGTAGGCGGCGATCGCGTTGATCCAATACTCGACCTGCGTCTCGGTGAGACTCTCGGACGCCGCAGGGATGAATCCCATCAATCGGAGGCCGCGCGTGGTCGCGTCCTCGCCGGTGAGGTCTTCGAGGTTGAGGCTGCTGCGAACCTCCTGGGCGTGTTGATCGACGGTAATCGTCCGGATCGTCGGTCGCTCGACGCCGTCCATACCCAACATCGCCGCTACCGAGTCATAGATGCGATTCTGGCACTCGGCATGGCCGATGTCGCAATGGAGCTCGTCTGTGAACCTGGTTGGAGCCTGGGTGACGTCGTCTCCGCACCCCGTCGGCCCCATGACTGCAGCGAGCCCGATCACGAAGGCAACGCGCATCATCGTTTCATACCAAGCAACAGGCCCCCCTCACCGCTTCAATATGGGGCGAAAAAGCGAGCTGACCAAATTCGTCCGGCAAGCGGAGAGTGTGACGCAGTGAACCTGAGTGGCCAGCTTCTATGAAGCGCCGCATAACGCGGCGATTCGTTGCAGCCCCCTCATCCGCTCATTGGAGGGCGGGGCGAGATGACGGAGGCGATATTGCCTTCCGAGCTTGGCGTACTTGGGCTCTCCAAACCCGTGGTAAGGGAGCAGCTCGTAGGCAGAGGCGCCGCCAGCATCGTTGACGAACTCGACGATGGCCTCGATCTCGTCTTCAGAGTCGTTGACGCCTGGGATCACCGGCGTGCGCACGACGATGTTCACCTCGGGAAACTCGGCACGGAGTCGTCGGAAGTTCTGGAGGATCTTCCGGTTCGAGACCCCGGTCACCTCCGCGTGCTTCTCGGGGTCCAGACACTTGATGTCGAAGAACATCCGGTCGGTCAGGGGCGCCACGTCCCTCATCGTCTTCCAGTTGCACAGCCCAGAGGTTTCGATGGCGGTATCGATGCCACGACTTCGCGCCGCCTCGAGGAGTGCCCGAACGAAGGCACCTTGCACAAGGGGCTCGCCGCCACTGACGGTGAGCCCTCCACCGGACCTGACGTAGAACGCGTCGTCTTCTTCGACGATGCGCACCACATCGTCCACACCCACCCATTCGCCGGACTCTTCCAGCGCCCGCGATGGGCACACGAAGGAACAGTCACCACAGTCATCGCAGATGCTCCGGTCGATGCATATCTTGCCTTCAGCGTCCTTGGCGATGGCGTGCTCCAGGCACACGGTGGCGCATCGATCGCACTCCGCAGGGCCGATGCAGCGGTCTGACGTGTAGACGAGCTCGGGCGCGGTCGATTGGCTCTCGGGATTGGAACACCACATGCAGGCCAGAGGGCACCCCTTCAGAAAGACGATGGTCCGAATGCCGGGGCCGTCATGAAGTGAGAACTTCTGGATGTTGAAGACCAATCCCTTGGGTGCGCCATTGCTTTGGTGGTTCAGAGTCATGTCTCCTCCCCCGCTAAAACTGGTGCTCCGTTCTCCGGATGATCTCGTTTTGCAGGGCCGGTGTGAGGTCGACGAAGTAGGCGCTGTAACCCGCCACTCGGACCAACAAGTTCCGGTATTTGTCCGGGTCCTGCTGGGCGGCAAGCAGCGTGTCTCGATTGATGATGTTGAACTGGTTGTGCCACATCCGCATGTCGCAGGCGGTCCGTATCAGCGCCATCAGCTTCCGGGTTCCGGCCTCACCCACCAATGATGCAGGCGAGAGCTTCATGTTCAAAAGCCTCGCGGCCCGCTCCTTGTACTGCGCACACTTGGTGCTGCTGATCGACATGAGCGTGGCGGTCGGCCCCTTGACGTCCATCCCCTGCGAGGGGCTGATACTCTCCGAAAGCGGCTCCCTCGCCTTGCGCCCGTCCGGAGTTGCGCCGACGACGGCGCCGAGGGGAATGTGCGACGTGACCGATACGTAGCGCAGGTCGAGCTCGCCACCGAATGCCGTCGTGTGGTGCTGGGCCAAGCGGGCGAAGCACTCCTCGATGTCGCGGCCGATTTGATCGACATCCGCGTCGTTGTTGCCGTACTTGGGCGCATTCAAACACAGCTGCCGAATCGCTTCCTGTCCTTCGAAGTTGCGGTCGAGCGCGTCGATGAGCTCACGCATCGCTAGCGTGCCCTCTTCGAAGACGAGCGTGCGAATCGCCGCCAATGAATCGATGACGGTACCAAAGCCCATCACGTCGAAAAACCCGAGGTAAAGCGCTTTGTCGATCGGACCCGCGTGAATGTCCGTGCAGCTCTCCATGCAGAGGTCGTGCAGCATGGAGAACATCGGCGAGGCGATGTGCCGCGACTTGAGAGTGTCGGATACGTACTGCTGAATGAACGTGTGTTGGACGACGTTCTCCAGTTGTAGGGTGAATGCGTCCCAGAGCTCGTCGAAGGTCGTGAAGGTCCGGGGGTCACCCGTGCTGATCCCGACGATCCCGTCGCCGTAGCAGGTCATGCGACCGTCGCGGAGCGTCATCTCCAGGATCGCACCGAGGTTGATCCAAGCGCATCCGGTGGCGATGCCCTCTCGGTTGAGCATCTTGGTTTCAGAGCATCCCGTCACGCAGTAGTCGTTGGCCTCCTCCATGCTGCCGCCTTTCGCGACGAGCAGGGGGATGATCTCGTCGTCGCAAAACAGCTTGGGGAATCCCGAGCCATCCTTGATGGTCTCGCAGACGGCGTGGAGAAAGGCGTTGGGCGTGCGGGTATGGATGCGCGCGGCAAGGTCGGGATAATGCAGCGGGAACTCCCGCTTCGACCGTAGAATCAGATAGGAAAGCTCATTGCTTGCGTCGTGACCGTCGGGTGTGAGACCGCCAATCGTGGTGGCCTCCCAGTGCGCAAACCCGTCGGTCAGGGAGGGCTGCCCGGGCTTGGCGTAGACGTCGGTGCTCCTGGCCATGCCGATCCAAATCGACTCCAACAACACGAGCGCTTCGTCGTCGGTGAGCCGACCTTCGTCAATGTCTCTGCGATAGTAAGGATAGAGGTACTGGTCGATGCGGCCGTTGCCAACGACGCCGCCTATCGCCTGTTCGAGGCGCGAGACCGTTTGGATGAACCACTGGGACTGAACCGCCTCGCGAAAGGTGCGCGCCGGATGCTCCGGGACCCGTTCGCAAATCGCGGCGATTTCGAGCAGCTCGCGGCGACGCTCTGCACGCGGCTCATCCGCCGCCTGGGACCGGGCCAGCTCGGCGTAGCGGTGCGCAAACGCGACCATCGCATCACAAACCAAGCACACGGCTTCGAGAAATGGCTGTTGCTCGACGTAGGCGGCCGTGTCGATCGGGTCGAGCGCCTCGAGCCGCTCCCTAGCCTCCCGTCGAATCGAACCGATCCCGCGCTCGAGCACCTTCCCGTAATCATGGGCCCAGGCCAGCATCGAGCGACCCGCCGCAGTCGGCGTGACGACGAAGATCCGTTCCATCAGCCGCCGCGTCTCTTCGGGAAGCGCGTTCATCGTGGCCGTGTGGTACGCATTGCGTTGCCAGTAAGGGAGGATGTCTTCTTTGAGCGCAGCGACGTCTTCCTCGGTGAGGACGATCGGGTCACCCGGCTTGCTGGGCACGAGCTCGTGGGGATGGGTATAGAAGCGGCCAGGCCCTACGAGCTCGCAGTAGACGACCGCGTAGCGTCCCGCCGATCCGGCGCTCCCGACGAGAAGCTCCTCATCCTCGATGTGGATCGGGTGGTGCGCGAGGATATGCGCTAGCGCTCTGCCCCAGCGGAGCACCATCGGCTGCCCTTCGGTCGCCTGCATGGACTCGGTGAGCAGGCGGGCGCGGTCGATGTTGAGACGGATCGGTTGGTCCCGAAACCCCTCGAGCATCCTCTGAATTCGCCCGCGCTTGGACTGTGCTGTGCCGCCGACCAGCCCGATCGGCTCGCCCCGCTCGATGCGGGCCTCGTGCGGTGTCAGCACCTTGGAACCAGGAGAGGCGGGCGCGGATTCGACGGCTTCGAGCATGGCCTCGACTCCTTTCGATACAGCTTGCACGAATGCACCGTAAACATGGGAACACGGGCCGAGCGCGCGCAATGGCCGAGGCTGACCTGTCGATGTATAATATTGACATCATGCGCGTGAGTTCCTGCATCCTGCTTCCTCGGACGCTTCGAGTTTTCGAACGTCACGCGCACCGCAGCCACGAGGCTCACTATGTGATCGCGGGGCGTGGATCATTCGAGGTCGGGAAGCAACAGCTCGCGGTGCGCGCAGGGGATTTCTTCTACACCTGCCCCAACACGACGCACCGAATGATCGTACCGGAGGGGGAGTATCTCTTACAGTACGTTGCCTTCCTAGAGCTCGACACCGATCACGACGCAGATCTGCGCGATGACCTGGATGCACTTCTCGGCGAAGGGAGGATCCACCGCCTCGGCGACCGCTACCATGCGCTCTTTGCGCAAATGAGCCGCCAGTCTCTGTCGAACGATAGACGTCAACAACGAGCCGCCTCCGCCAGGATGACCGGATTCCTCTACGACTTGATGGTAGACACACCCACGGCAAGCGGAATCCATCCGGCGGTCGAGCAGGGGCTGGAGTTCATGCGCTCACACGTCGGCGTGCCGTACAGCCTGCATGATCTCGTAGCGGACGTCGCCCTCGACAAGTCGTACTTCATCCGGCTCTTCAAGAAGAACATCGGGGTGCCTCCAATGAAGTACGCGATGAACCTAAAGATGAGCGCCGCTTCGGATTTGCTCCGCACCACCACCGAGCCCCTCGCCGCCGTCGCCGCGCGCGTCGGTTTCGACGACGAGTACCACTTCGCCAAACGTTTCAAGCAGTGGAGCGGAACCTCTCCAGGCGCATATCGTCGGTGAGGCGGAGTTCTAGCTAGACTACGAAGTGCGAGACGTCCGGGTTGAGAACGACGGCCATTGCAGCTAACAAGAAGCTGTGATCGACCACGTCTCGATTCCGGTGCGCGATCTCAAACAAAGCGCGGAGTTCTATGAATCCGTGCTTTCGAAGATCGGTTTTGCGAAGCTGGTCGATGCACGCAAGGCCGTGGGGTTCGGGCGGAAGTATCCGGAGCTCTGGCTGAATCATCGCCCTGAAATGGACGAGCACGGCATGAGCGACGGTTTCCATGTATGCCTTCGAGCACGAAGCGTCGATGACGTGCGGGAGTTCCATGATGCCGCGGTAGCGCTAGGCGCCAAGAGCGAGGGTGAGCCAGGACCCCGGCCACAATACTCCGACCGCTACTATGCCGCGTTCATTGGCGACCGAGACGGCAACCGGCTCGAGGTGGTGACGTTCGTTCCCTAGGAGCTCCGGGCGCGATGGGAGAGCACGGGCCGGGCGGAGAGCCGGGCCTGCCTTTGTGTGAGTGATTTCACAGCAAAGCGGCGCCGAAAGGGGGTACGCTCGCCGTCCGGTCGAACGCGCGCAACCGGTGGCCGGAAGCGTCGATAACCATTGCATCGACATGTCACGATCCCTGCCAACACATCCGGGGTGCATCCAGCCCCGTTCCTTTCGATTTGCCACGGTAGTCCCGGCCGTCCTGTGGTTGCTCGCCGCCTTCGGTTGCGGCGAGGTGACTTGCCCGGAGCCTCTGGGCAATGTCGACGGAACCTGCCAGGACGTGGAGCGCGTCACGACGGAGGCGCCCAAACCCGGTGTCGAGCGCTGCGACGGAAAGGACAATGACGGCGACGCGGAGGTGGATGAAGACTGGCCGGAGCTCGGCGAGGCCTGTGGCGAAGGGACGGGCGAGTGCGTCGAGGGTGAATACGTCTGCGCCGACGACGGGATGGGCATCGTGTGTGAGGGCGCGGCCGGGCCGAGCGATGAGGTTTGCGACGGAAAGGACAACGACTGCGACGGCACGGCGGACAACGGCCCCGAAGAAACGTGCGACGGCGAAGACAACGACTGCGATGGGCTTGTGGACGAAGGCGTGCTGTCTATGAAGGAGGAGCCGGTGTTCGACGACCTCGCGAGCGTCGCGGCGGTCGATGGCGGGTTCGTGGTGACTCGGCGCGTGGGCGAGCGCATCTTCGCCGAGACGTATGACGAGCGGGGCCTCAAGACTGGGCTAGACGACCAGACCCCTTACCACGTAGCAAACCTGGATTTCCTCGAATCCGATGGCTTTGGTCGCGAGGTGTTGGTGTCGCTTGGCGTCTGGCGGGCCGACACCATGGCGATCGAGGTCGACCACTCACTCGCCCCTTTCATCATCGAGAAGCAGACGCTCCACGAGGACTGGGACAAACAGGGGATCCTCTCGTTCAGCACGCCGCCGTTCTACCCTCGGGTCGACGCTTCCGTTCGACGCGTCGTTGGCATGCTAGGGTCACTGGACTTCGGCGTAATCACCACCGGGCCGAGCAACATCCGAGGCTTCCTCAGCGCGCCAACATTGGTGCCGGGCCTGGATTTCGTTGACGGCTTCGCCAGCGACGGCCCGTACATCGTCTGGCCCGATGATGAGAACTTGCGAGCTGCCTTCTTACTCGACGACGGCCGCCTGGTGCAGGAGATCGACATCGGCCGCGGTGCGTCTCCGAGCGTGAGCATCGCCCCTCCCGGCTTGGGGGTGGCATGGGTCTCCGGGAATGAGATTGGTCTGTCGGTGCTCCACGCCCTCTCGCTCCAATGTGCCGGCGGACCGTTGTGCAATTCGTCGGTTAGCGAGGATCAGCTGCTCGATGCTGCGCATGGTCCGACGGGGCTCGTGTACCACGAAGCCTCGAGCTCCTGGGTGGTCGTGGCCAACAGGCAGATCGTCGTCGTGGGTGCAGGCCCCTCGGGCATCGCGGTCAAGCAGGTCGAGCAACGTGGTGACGCCCCCTTCCCAAACCGCATCGACGCTGTGGTGAGCGGTCAGACCATTGCAGTGATGCAATCGTCGCTTTGGGGGGAGTCCGCCCTAACCTTTCTCGGGTGCCTCTAAGAATCAGCATGCGGTGGCTTGGTTGCGTCCTTGCTGCAGTGCTCGCTGCATTCACCGCCGCCCCGGCGTCGGCGGAGGGCGACCAAGCGGGCGCTTTGTCCGAATCCACGCGTTGGTTGGTGGTGCCTGCGCGTGGGGGGGCCTCCGACACCGCTGACGAGGGGGTTAGCGTCGAGGGGCTTCACAGGTCCGCGGAGGCGTTGCGCCAAGAGCTCGTAGTTCGTGGCCAATCGGTCTGGCGCGCCGATCGTGCGTCGGAGCGGTTCGAAGTCGTCGGTTCGGCACCTGCTCCGCAAATCAGCCAGAGCGACATCGATCTGTGGGTCGAGCGGTCGCGCGCGGCGGTGCGATATCTGGCGCGCGCGGACTACAAAGCGGCGAGGCGCGAGCTCAAGGCGGCGCAGCGTTTGGCCAACCGGGCAGCGGCCGAGCTCAATCGTGAAGCGGCCCGAGCACAACAGGTGCTCGACACGTGCCTGTTCATGGTGCGTGCCTACGTCGAGACCAAGAACGGCGCGGAGGCGCGTCGACAAGCGCGCGAGTGCAGGCGCTTGGTGCCGAGGGTCGAGCCTACTGCGTTCCGACACACGCCGGAGGTCAGGGAGCTCTTGGCCGAAGTCGACAAGGAGATGGCCTCGGAAGCTCCGGGGACGTTAGAGGTCCGGAGCACGCCACCAGATTGCTTGGTGCGAATCAATGGCGTGGAGTTTGGGCGCACGCCGCTGTCGGGCATCGAGTTGCCGGTCGGGGCGTACCGACTGCAGGTCGAATGTGAGGAGGTGCATCGTGGTCGCATCCACCGGGTCGGCATCGCAAGCGGCGAGAACGTGTTCGCGTTTGACGCGGCGCTCGAGCGTGCCGTCCACACGCGTCCGGTGCTTCACTTTGAATACGGCGCGCCGGCGGCATGGCGGAAGCGCATGGACCTCGCCCAACAGGTGGCGAGCATTCTCGGTGGCGCGAGCGTGTTGGTGGTGAGCGGTCTCAGCTCGAGCGTGGTGCGCGTCGACCTTAGCGCCGAGGGATACGAGGCCGCGTCGGCGTGGCTTGCAGTGCGTGATGGCGCGCCGGAGTCGGACGACGTGCGGCGGGCACTCGATGCCTTGTTCGAGGGGCGCTCGGTGGATTTCACAGGCCCCCATCCGATCGCCCGTGCAAGCTGGCGAGCCGAGCTTGCACCGGGCGCGGCCGCGGGAGCGGCAACCGCAGCAGCGACGGAAGCCGAACCTGAGCCCAAGAAGGGTGTGCCGCGGCCCCGTAACCAACGAATCGCGGGGTGGTCTCTCTTCGGAGTGGGCGTGGCAAGCATCGGGGCAAGCGTTGGGCTTCACGCCTGGCGCGGTGAGCTCGGCGATCGATTCATCGAAGCGCCCGCCACCTTGAACGCGGCGCAGCGGTGGAACGATGTTCGCATCGGAGTGTGGACGACCGCCGCCTTTGGGGGAGCAGCAGCAAGCGCCGCCATGCCGCTGCTGTTGCCGGACTACGAGCGAACGCCGTGGTGGGGGTGGACCCTCGGCGCGGTGGGCTTGGGGCTTGCCGGCTATTCGATTTACGAGGGGGTCACGATGACGAGCTGCCCCGAGCCGTACCTTGCTGACCAGGCGGCGGTTCGTGCGTGTGTCGCGCGTGGGCAGGAAGCGGGCCGGCTGGCGTTGGCGTTGGCCGGTGCCGCGCCCCTACTCACGATCCCTCTGGTGTATCTGTTTCGGCCGCTGCGAGCGGAGCCGTCGGTTTCCGTGACGGGGCAAGGCGCCGTGGTACAGGTTCGCAAAGTGTTCTGATGTTCGCGTGGGGGCACAGGTTGGCGGTGGTTGCCACGTGGGTCGTCGTGATGGCGGCGGCGCCTGTCGGAGCACAGGGGTCGGTGTTGGTGGCGCCGGTGCAGGGGAGTGAGGCGGTTCGGGTGCAGCATGGGGAGCGAGCTCTGGGTGCCGTGCGGCGTGCGCTCGATGCGCGGGGTTATCGAGAATCCGTGTCGCAGGAATTGTTGGGGCAAGCGGTCGTGGCCTGTCAGACCCCGGAGTGCGCGGAGCAGGCACTCGATGCGGCCGGCGCGGCGTTTGCGATCGTGCCAGCGATGTGGTCACGGGAGAGCGGTGGCGAGGAGCTCACGCTGACGCTCGTGCAGAGGTCGGGGAGGAACCTCAATGCGAGTGGGGTGGTCGCAGATGACCTGTCGGGAACCGCCGTGGACTTGGTCGATGCGCTGTTGGCGCGAAGAGCAGCCACAATGCCAGAAGAGGCAGCAGCGAGGGTGTCAGCGCCAGTCGCAGCTCCGGGGCCAGCTCATCCTCATGCTTGGAAGGCGGGGCCGATCATCTTGATCGCGGGGGGCGCAGCTGCCGTCATTGCCGTTGGAGTGGCCGCTGGGATCAGAAACGACACCCAACAGCTCAATACGGGGGCAGTCGCTGCTTGGTCAGCGATCGGGGCCGCGGCGATCGCCGGAGGTATTGCCTGGTGGGTCGTCGGCGAGAAGCGCCGGCAGAGGGCCGAGCCCACGGGCGCCCTGGCACCCGCAATCGCTTTCCGCCCAACTGGCATTGACTTGAGGCTCCGCTTTTGAAAAAGGAAAGAGACATGAAGTGGGTCGCTTTCTTTCTTGGTGTTCTGACGCTGGCGGCCAGCTGCGTCTTGGAAGAAAAGTCGGTCATTCCTGAAGACGGCGGTGTCGAGGCGGGTGTGTGCGGCCTCTGCCCGCCAGACATGCCCGTCTGCAATGATGATTTCCAGTGCGTCGAGTGCACGGCCGAGCAGGACGCCTACTGCCAGGATGAGACACCGGTGTGCAAGACGGACGCGTTCGACTGCGTCCAATGCAACGCAAGCTCGGAGTGCGACGACCCCGACGCGGCGCGCTGCAACACGGAGACAAACGTGTGTGAGGGTTGCCAGGGCGAAAGCGATTGCATTGGCATCGACGGGCTCTCGAGATGCGAAGCCGGCACGTGCGTGGAATGCACGCCGGGCAGTGAAGGAGCCGACTGCAACGGAACCAGTTGTGACCCAGCGACGTTCGCGTGTACGGGGACGGACGTGGGGAGTCGCGAGACCTGCGAGGAGTGCGTCGCGGATAGCGAGTGCGGTGAGAATGGGAACGCCTCGGAAGCGCATCGGTGCGTAGAGATGTTCTATCCAGTAGGCGAGCGCTTCCCAGACGTCGAGACAGGATTCTGTTTGAAAGTCTTCGCGCCAGGTGAATGTGCGCAGCCCTAC
>CALJYC010000075.1 GCA_937984275.1 uncultured bacterium
CGACCGGCTCCCTTGTTCGTGCCGTTGGCCGAAGAGGGCTGGGTCACCGGCGAGGTGCCCCAACTTGCTGCCCGGCGATACCTCCAGCCCCTGGCCGATGCGGACGTCGACACGATCGTCCTTGGCTGCACGCACTACCCGTTGCTCTCCGAGACGATTCACGAGGTAGCCGCGGACCTGCTGGGCCACGATGTCGCCATCGTGGACAGCGCGGAAGCTACCGCCGCGACCCTGACCGACATGTTGGACGCCAGCTTCACCGCCTTAGAGCGTCCAGGGTCACTGCAGATCCTGGTGACCGATCTACCGGGCGAATTTGGCGCTGCCGCCTCCAGATTCCTGGGCAAACCCCTCCAGGGCTTGGATATTCGCGCAATCGACCTCTGAGCTTGCGGATTACAGTTTCGTCAAGATAGTATATAAATACTGATATGCGCGATGTGGGGGGACATGCCATCGCTGCGAGCGAGCCACCGATCGACGGCGAAAACAGGATTTTCGCCACCGGTGAGCTTCTCGACGGCATTTACGAAATCATGCAGCTCCTAGGCCGGGGCGGAATGGGCGAGGTCTTCGAGGCCCACGACCATCTGCTCAACCGGCGAGTGGCGATCAAGGCGGCGTGGCCGAATCCCCTGACGCCGCCTCTTCGCAATGAGGCGCGCGCGCTGGCGGCGTTTCAGCATCCGAGCTTGGTGAGTGTGCACACCCTGGGGGAGCACCGGGGGATCGACTACCTCGTGATGGAGCGAGTTTACGGTGTGTCGTTGACCCAACATGCAGCCACGCGCTGGGAGGGCGGTGAACGGTTCAGCCCGGCCGAGGTGGTTCAGATTCTGTTGCCCGCCAGTGAAGGATTGAGCGTCGTGCACCGTGCCGGGCTCGTCCATCGCGACGTCAAGCCGGACAATATCATGTTGACCCCAGTCCACCGGGTCGTGTTGATGGACTTCGGGCTCGTGTTGCCCGAGTTCGACGTCAACGGGCAGCAGCGCGTCGCGGGCTCTCCGCCCTACATGGCGCCCGAAGCGTTGCTCAACACCGCAGCGACGGGCAGCGGTCACCTCGTCGACATCTTTGGCCTCGGCGTCGTCGCGTATGAGCTGCTGACCGGTAAGCGGCCGTTTGCAGGCACGACGATCCGTGAAGTGGTCGCATCGCACGACCGCGCTCAACCTGCACCGCTGGCTGAGCTCCGTCCCGATTGTCCGCTGGAGCTGTGCCAGGTCGTTCACGAGATGCTCAGCCCCAACCCGCAGGTGCGAACTCAGAGCGCCGAGGCGGCCGCGTGGCAACTACGTGCGATCCGCGACGAGCGGCCGCGCAGTGACCGTCCCGCGGTGACGACTAAGAAGGGGCCGTCGGTGCTGATCGTCGATGATGACGTGGACCTTGCAAAGATTCTCAAGTTCTACGTACGGCAGATCGTTGGCTCGTCGGATATCCGCGTCGCGTACGATGGCGAAGAAGCACTGGCCGAGGTCCAGAAGGAAGAGCCGGATGTAATGCTGCTCGACCTCCACATGCCTCGCATGAACGGCGTCGAGCTGTGCATGCAGCTCAAGGGCGAAGGGCTCGCCCAGAATTGCTCGATCATTTCGGTGAGCGCGGGCGCGCAAGAGCACGACGTCCAGCTGCTTCACCAGCTTGGCATCCACCACTTCGTCGAAAAGGGGTCGAACTTGCGAGAGCGGCTTCGAACGGTCTTCGTCGAAGTCTGCGGCGACCAGGCGCTAGCGGACGGCTGATCGCTCACCTAGAGTTCGGGCATGGTCGACCCGGGCCGTTCGGTTTCAAAGCTCAGGCAATGGGCGGAGCACCTCGTCACGTTGCTGGACGATCGCTTTCGCATTCCGGGAACCGACTTTCGATTCGGCTTGGACCCGATCATCGGCATCTTGTTTCCCGGCGTCGGCGATGCAGTGACCGGCGCGGGATCGGTCGGACTCATGGCGCTTGCGCTACGCCGCGGGGTGCCGCGTGTGGTCTTGTTCCGGATGATCCTCAACATCCTGGTCGACGTGCTTGCTGGCTCGCTTCCAATCGTCGGCGACGTCTTCGACGCGGCCTACAAATCAAACCGTCGCAACCTCGAGCTCATCCGCGAGTACGAAGACCCCGAGTCCAAGCCGACCGCATGGGACTACGCGATCGCCACCCTCGGGGTGATCCTCGCGATCCTGAGCATCATCGTGCCGCTGGTCGCGGTCTTCTACTTCGGGTTCAATTACGGGCCGGAGCTTCTCGAACAACTTCGGCGTCGGTGAAGCGCTCTTCGGCTTCGCGAAGCTCGCGCTCGAGGTGCCGAATCCGGCGCTGGAGCGAGCGAAGGTCGCGCTGTGTTGCGAGGTTCAACATGCCAGCGACGCGCTGCACGCGCTCATCGAACGCCCCTTCGACGCGACCACGGAATCGAAAGACTTTCACGGCCAGCCGCTGAACCTTGGGGTCCCGCATCAACTTCACGACTCGCGGGTCCTGTATCAGAGTGAAGAGGCGGTCTTTGAGCGTGGCCATGGTCGCGGGGGCCTAGCCGATCACGGCCTGAAGCTTGGTTGCGAGTAGCGCGTTGCCCGTGACCTTGATCTTCCCCTGCATGAAGAACTGCATCGCAATGCCGGGCTTTTCGGTCATTGCCTTCCAGTCGTCGGTCGAGAGCTCGATCGTGCACTCCGCGTTGCCCTCGTCGCCCTCCCTGACACCCGGCGCATCTTTCATGTTCACGGTCCAGACGCCGCCGCCTTGGCCGTTGACTTTGAACAAGAAGACCGCGTCGACGGCCTTGGCCTTGTCGACGTCGCTTTCGATCGAGCGCGGAATGTCTTCGGTGAATGAGATCTGCGGGTCGGGCACGGGCGCAGAGCTAACAACGGGCCCGGAAGTGTGTCAAGCCGACCGGAGTCAGGTGCCGGTTTCCAAGTCCTGCGCGAGGTAGGCGAGAATAACTTCGTCGAGCGTCTTTTGAGTCAGCACATCGTGCCCGAACGGAACCGCTGGCGCCTGTGAGATCCGTTGGCGGGAGCCGCTGGCAGGGCGAACTTGCTCGTAGCGTGGCGATCCCTCGACCAGGCGCGCGGCGGCGTGATCGAGTACTTCCGTGGTGACCTCCGTGGCAGCCGCATCCGTGCTATCCGTGCTATCCGTGCTCCCGCCGGCTTCGGCCGGGCCGTCCTCGTCGTACACCCCGTCGCGCAGGCCGATGAACACGCGCTTGTGCTGATCTTGCATGAGCTGCTTGACGATCACAGCGATGTTCTCCGCACCGACGTGCTCTTCGTACGAGGTCTTCTCCGAGGCGATGATGCGTCCACCGTCCGCGAAAAGCTGCGTGATGACGTGCGGCCTCTTCACACCCGAATCTTCGGTTTGAATGTGATACAGGTTTCCCTTATGGCGCACGTTCGTGTTGTACCCCACGAGCGGTGACGGACTCGCTCCCATCTCAAGATCATATCCCAGAAAAAGGGGACAGTCCCCTTTTCCCAAGGGTTAAGGAAACGCGCGCTGGTTCATGGCTGGAAACAAAAAGAAAAAGACGCAAGTGCGACCGCTGATTCCCCGCCCCGGGGCGCGATACACCTGTTTCGGTGACGGCCTGTGCTGTACCGACATCCACGGCATCGGGCCGCTGACCAAGAAGGAGGTCGCGGCGATGCGTCGCATCGACCGCAAATCTGCGGGCTGGGTCGACGACCACGACGACTACATGCTCCATACGGCGGCAGACGGTGGCTGCGTCTTCTTGATGGCTGACCAGCGCTGCTCGGTGCATGCGCAGCTCGGTCCCGAGGCCAAGCCGGACGGCTGCCGCCGGTTCCCCTTGGGTTTGGTCGCTACGCCCGTCGGCGGTCGGATCACCACCGACCACAGGTGCCCCTGCCGCACGATGGGCGACCGCCCCGAAATCCGCCCCGAGGACGTCGAGAGCTCGGTTTCGGATGGCGGAAGCAGGCCGATTGCCGATCGGCGTATCAAGCGTATCCCGATGAGCCCGAAGGAGGACCTCAAGTTCTCTGACTGGGAGCCCATCGAGGCGGAGTACCTGAAGCGGCTTCGTGGCCGTGAGGCGCTCCTCGAGATCCTGGATGCAGAGCCGTTCCCCGCGCTTCATGGAAGCAGCTGGGACAAGCAAGCCGACGAGTTCATCGACGCGCGAGACGGCTCGCAGTTCGGCGTGGCCATGGCGTGGGTCGGCGACACGATCAGCGCCCTTCAGAACGGTCGAAGCCCGAGGGCTCCAGGACGTCCGTGGGTTGCAGCGTTCGATCGCGCCCAAGCCCGCTCACCCAAGGGGGGCACGAGCCGTGACGTCTTTGGCGATTGGATCGCCGATGAGATTTGGTCACTCAAGTGGGCCGAGGATTACGACTTTGCGCTGGCCCGCCAAGAGCTCGCCACCCGGCTCACGATCGCGGAGGACATCTGCACGCGTCTTCGAGAGGAGGGGGCGCGGGCAGACCGAGCGGCGGCCGAGGCTGTGATGATGGTCGAGGTCGTCGGCGAGTCGGACTTCTGGACCGAGGTCAAGGACTGCATGCGCCCCTCATGACCGAAGGCGAACGCGATAGCGAAGTGCTTGCCCTTCAGATCGGGCGACCTTTGCGCGCGGCGTCCAAGGTCCTGTGCAGGTGTAATCTCGGTTTGCCTGTCGTTGCCGAAGTTCCGCCGATTCTCGACACCGGGGAGCCGTTCCCCACGCGCTACTGGCTCACCTGTCCGCTGGCGCACCGCCGAATCGCGCGCATCGAGGGGGAGGGCGGAGTTCGCGCCGCCCAAGCCAAGGTCGACGCGGACCCTAAGCTGAGCAAGGCACTCGAAGCTGCGCATGCGCGCTATGCACGGGACCGCGAAGCACAGCTTCCCAGGGGTACAGCGCGCCGCGGCGCGCAACATCGCCCGAGCGGAGGGGTGGGTGGGTCGTCGGGCGGTGTGAAGTGTCTGCACGCGCACTACGCCGACTTTGCCGCTGGCAATGACAACCCGATCGGCCGGGACCTGCACGGTGTGATCGGTGAGCCTAGCTGCCATGCGCCCTGCGTCGCGAGCATTGACGGCAAGCTGCAGCGTAATCCAGACTGGCGAGAGCCACCCGATGACGACGACTCTCGATAGCCCATCTCCGGCGCCGTTTTCACAGCGCTTGTTTTGGTGGAGTATCGTGGTGGGCTGCCTCCTGGTGTTGGCCGCCGCCGCGGCGATCGAGCCCGACGTCCGAGGCTACGGCACGCATACGCAACTCGGCCTTCCTCCTTGTGGCTTCCTGTTGCTCACAGGCTCCCCGTGCCCCGGATGCGGGCTGACGACCGCGTTTGCGCATGGCATTCGCGGCCATTGGTCGCTCGCGGCTACCGCGAACCCGCTCGGGCTCGCCTTGTTTCTGATCGTGTGCTTGTCCATCCCGCTTGGCGTCACTGCGGCATTGCGCGGCTGGTCTCTCGATGCAGCGATCGAGCGCTTCTCGCTGAATCGTTGGGGACTCGCGCTTGCCGGCTGCGCCGTCGTGGTCTGGGTAGTGCGGTTTGCCGCCGCGTTCTAGTCTTTGCGCGTGAGCGAGTGCCGAGTCTGCTTCAAGAGGTCGTCGCCGCTCTTGACGCTTGATTCCGGCGCGCTCGTGAGGGCGATCTGGACCGCGGGCGTCGGCTTGATGTCTGCGCCCCACAGCTCCCCGCTCTCGATTTGGCCGTTCAAGCGCCGGAGCACGTACCCTGCGCCGTGCCCGTCGGTCTCCGGCAACAAGATGCAGAACTCGTCGCGCCGCAAACGGAAGAGATGGTCGACGGCACGAATGCACCCTTTGAGCCCGGTGCCGATCAGGGCCATCGGCCGATCCGCGGTGCCATCCTCGCTTGCGGCCGCGATCTCGGTCGAATTCGCCAGCCTCACGACGATGCAGGTCAAGGGGTGCCCATACCGTTCGGCCCGCGTGTGTTCGTAGTCCAAGCTGATCAGCAGTTGTGACGGGGTGCCCGCACCAGTCACCGGGTCACGTTGGTCCGCCGGCGGTGTGCTCTCCGGAATGCCGAGACGGTCACGTCGCGTCGCGCGCAACACGTTGCGAACGCGCTGCTGGATCTCGAACACCCGGTAGGGGCGGGTCAGGTAGTCTTCCGCCCCAAGCTCGATTCCACGACGCCGCGCATCGAGGTCGCCTTCGTCCGTCACGAGAAGGACGGGAATGCTCACCAGGCTCGTGTCGGCTTTGAGGATGCGAAGGATTTCGAACGCATCGATCTCCGACATATTGGCGTCGAGGATGAGCAGATCCGGTGGTCGGCGTGCAATCATCGCGAGCACCTCTGGACCGTCAGCTGCGGTCACGACGTCATATCCAGCTGCCTCGCATGCTTCGTGAAGCAAGCGAAGGTTGAAAGGATCCGGGTCCGCCACGAGCACCAACGCGCTCATGACGTTGCCTCGCTCGGTCTTCTCCCGCTGCTGCCGTTCCCCACGGACGTTACGGTATCACGCGGTTGTCGAGGCCTCCAATCTCCGTGCCTGTGCCTGCGACGCGAGTAAGCTTGGCCCCGTGGTAGCTCCCGCCAGACTCATTGCGACCCGCGTACTTCACAGGGTTGCGCGCGACGACGCGTGGGCCACGCCCTCTCTCGATGCCGAGCTCCGCCGTAGCTCGGTGAGCCGCGTCGATGCGGCCCTCGCCACGCAAATCGTATACGGCACGCTCCGAACAGCGCCTGACCTCGAGGCCTTGCTTGCACGGCAGGCCCGGCGCCCTGTCAAAGTCGACGACTGGACACATGCCGCGCTGATAGGGGCCGCTTATCAGTTGCTCCACCTCGAACGCGTTCCTTCCCACGCCGTGGTCAACGACACCGTCGAGCTCGTGCGCATGAAGCGCGGCAAGAGGGTCGCCGGTTTCGCGAATGCGATTCTCCGAAAGATCGCGGCCGATCGTCCGGAGGCTCCCGAGCCCCCGTCATCCGTCGCCGTGCCGCCCTGGTTGCGCGACGCGCTTGGTTCTTCGATCGGAGTCGAGCGCACGGGCGACCTTCTGCGTGTGGGGCGGGAGCCTCCGTCGATCGATCTGCGCGTTCGCGTGGACATCGAGCGTGACGCCATCGCCAAATCCATCGGCGTGGCACATCCCGATGCTGTGATTTCACCTACGACGCTTTCGCCCCACGGCTTGCGCATGAGTGGTGCGGGCGACCCGCGCACGCTGCCCGGCTACGAAGAAGGTGCGTTTGCGGTCCAAGAGGAAGGCGCACAGCTGATCGGGTTGTTGTTGCAGGCGCAGCAGGGGGACCGCGTGTTGGATGCGTGTGCCGGGCGCGGAGGCAAGACCGCGCAGTTGCTCGAAGCCGTTGGCGAGTCTGGCAGCGTCGTTGCCGCCGATCTCCATGAGCATCGCCTGGAGCAGATCTCTGCAGAGCTCGTGCGCCTTCGGTTGGACCCCGCTCGACTCGAAACGGCCTGCGTCGATTGGACGGTTGGCAAAGGCACGGTACGCGGCCAGTTCGATCGCGTGCTCGTCGACGCTCCCTGCACCGGGATCGGCACGCTGCGCCGTAGGCCTGAAATTTTACTACGCGCCGGTCGCGAAGATGCGGCCCGCATGGGCGAGATACAGAGGTGTATCCTCGAGAACGCCGCTTCGGTGGTTCGATCGGGTGGAACCCTCCTCTACGCCGTCTGCTCTCCGCTAAATGACGAAGGTGCGAGGGTCATTGAGAGCGCCGATCTCCCGGGATTCGATCTTCAAGTTGGTCGTGCTTCTTGCTTGAAATCATTATACTTTGGATCGGATGGCGGTCTGGATATCGGTCCGTGGAAACCGGGCGCCGGGCCATGGGCCGATGCCTACCAGATATACATGTGGGTAAATGTAGGATAGTTCGTTGACAGCTGTCTGCGACAACGCTAGATTCCGCCGAGCTTGAAATACGGGGCGTAGCGCAGCTTGGTAGCGCGCACGGTTCGGGACCGTGAGGTCGGAGGTTCAAATCCTCTCGCCCCGACTAGAATTGAACACTGCAATTACAATTGCAGCGGAGGC
>CALJYC010000076.1 GCA_937984275.1 uncultured bacterium
AGACGCAATTGCTGGCCGAGGCACTTCCGAGTTGATGACAGGTGGCTGGTCAGTTAGCGTTCGGCCCATGAACAGAGGGTCTTTTGCGGCAATGCTCATTTTGGCGGTCGTGGTCTGCACAGCCGGCTCCGTTTCTGCCCAAAAGAGCGAGAGCACCGGGACAGCCGAAGCGTCTCCGCCTGCGTCGATCGTCATCACGGCACCCAACCAGCCCCCCTCACAAGAGGGCTGGATGCAATACGATCTCGAAGAGGCCAGGGAGCGAACCCGGCGCCTGCGCATTGCGCTGATTTCGACCAGCGCGGGGTTTGCACTCGGAGCGATCCTCACGGGCGTCGGGTTCTCGCAGTGTACTCGGGTTCAGCCGACCATCGCGACCAACTACAATGAGCTCGCGTGCAATACCGCCGGCGACGTCTTGCTTCCACTTGGTGGCACCCTGACTTTCCTCGGTTTCGTAGGGGTGCTCACCTCCGGGATCATGTTTGGCAAGGCCAACCGGAAGAAGCGGGAGATCGAGCGCGACATTCGGCGCAGCCAGTACGGCCGCCGCCTCCAATGGGACGCTCCGTCAGGCGGCTTGGTCTTCTGATCGGCAAGCGACCGCCTAGCGGTGTATGCCACCAGATGTGCGACACGATCCATCCAGCCGCCCCGATTCGGACGATGCCATGAGCTCGCCAAACGTTGCCGTCGTCGGCGGCGGGATCGCCGGTTGCTCGGCGGCCTGGTTTTTGCGTCAGGCGCTGGGGGAGGGGGCCTCGCTGACCGTCTACGAGCGTGACTCCCAACTGGGTGGGCGACTTGCGACGCTCGATGTGGGCGGGACCCCGGTCGAGTCCGGCGGAACGATCATCCACGAGACCAATCGCTACTTGGCGAACTTCGTGGATCACCTCGCGCTCGAGCGTGTCGAGCCCCACCAGCGCGAGGAGGGCGACGCCGACAGTGTGGGCGTGTGGGACGGTCGGCGCTTCGCGTTTCGTACTCGCAACTCCGTTCTGATGACGCGGCTGGCTGCCGTGCTGAGCTTCGGTGTGGTCGCGCCGCTACGGCTGCAGCGCGCGGTCGCTCGCGGCGTCGAGCAGTGGAACCAGGTCTACGAGCATCTCGAGCGGGGCACCGCTTTCGATTCTCCGGCGGCGCTTTGCTCGGAGCTGGGCCTCGCCGAACTGCTCTACAAGGACGGGCGCCAATGGCTTGCGGACAGCGGCGTGCGGGGCCGATTCGTCGATCAGTACGCCACGCCCGTCGGCCGAATCATGTACGGCCAGGACGTGTCCATGAACGGGCTGGCCACCTCGATCGCACTCGCAGGTGCAGGGTTGGCGGGGTCGCTCTTCTCGGTGGGCGGCGGCAATCGCCGCGTGTGTGAAGGGCTCGTTAGCGATGCCGGCGCGATGCTGCAGACCGGCACCGAGGTCGCGGGAGTCTCCAGGGAAGGTGCGGGGTTCACGGTGCGGCTGTCGGAGGGTCGCTCTGTATCGCACGACGTCGTGGTCCTCGCGACGCCGGCCGGCCCGGTGGCGCTTGCGTTGTCCGGGGTGGAGCCGCCTGAGTCCGCTCTGCGCGCGCGCCCGTTTCAGATCACCTGGGCGACCTTCATCAAAGGAACGCCCCGCGCTGAATACTTCGGCCTGGCCCGCGCCGGCGACCTGCCCGACACGGTGCTCACCGTGGAGGACGACACGATCCCATTCAGCTCGCTGGGCCTGGTTGCGACCTCGACCGATGGGGCGCTCGTCTACAAGCTGTTCAGTAGAGATCCAGTCGCGGAATCGCTCTTGGACCAGCTCTTCTGCAGCCGCGATGCGCTCGAGCAGATCCGCTGGGAGGCCTACCCGGTCCTGCGCCCGAGCGACGACGTTCCGCCATTCCGCCTTGCGGATGGTCTCTATTGGGTCAATGCAATGGAGTTCGCAGTTTCGACGATGGAGACCGAGGCGGTCGCTGCGCGCAACGTCGCCAACCTCGTCGCGGCGCAGCTCGCTTCTAGTTCCTAGCTTGATCATGAAAGACATGCGTTACCTCTTTGCTGTTATCCAGGGCGCCGCCTACGTTGGGGCGTCGCGACTCGCGCTTGCACTTGCGATGGTCGGGTGGCTTGCCTGCTCGGGGCCTAGCTCTGGGGCCGGCTCGGCGCCGGACGCGGGCACCGATTCGGGAATGGATTCTGGGGTGCCTGAGCGACGGATGTTCGTGACCAGCACGGTTCAGACTGCGGCCCTCGGCGGTGTTGCGGGAGCCGATGAGCTGTGTGCGATGCAAGCGGCCGATGCCAATCTCGTGGGCGACTTCAAGGCCTGGCTGTCTACGCTTTCGTCATCGGTCTCCGATCGTCTCGCCCATTCCAGTGTGCCGTACGTGCTCGTGGACGGAACCATGGTCGCCAGCGATTGGGACGATCTCGTCGACGGTGCGCTCCTCGCACCGATCAACCGCGACGCGAGTGGGCAGCTCCGCACCGGTGATGCGTGGACCGGAACTCTGGCGACGGGAGCCTCCTATCTCGGTAGCGACTGCGCATCCTTCACGAGCGGCTCCGCCGGTGCGGCGCAGTGCGGGGCCGTCGGGTCGACCACCCTGACCTGGACCGAGAACATCGTACCAGCGTGTTCCAGCCGGCTGCGCCTCTACTGCATCGAGCAGTAAAACCGCCGCTCGGTGAGTGAAAGGCACCTTCCCACTACTGCCAACCGCATCCTCGGGCGAAGTAGTCTGGCCCGGCATCGCCGAGCGCCTCTAGCCAAGACGGCCAAAAGTCTTCGGCGCGCCTCACGAAGTCCGCGACCTCCGGGTCCTCGTCCGCGGCGCGCTGCATGGCTTCGGAGCTGAGGTCGATCAGGCCGGTCTCGTTGCCGAGACCGGGAATCTTGGTCGACAAGCGATGGACGTCCGAACCTTCGGCCCAGCGATCGCTCGAATCCGACATCGGAAGCAGACCCGGCTGATCGGACCAGGCCTCGATGAAGGTCATCTCGCCCTGATCGTTGAACACGAACTCCTCGTAGATGGGACAAGGACCCTCCTCGTACTCGAAGGAAACGTAGCACCGAGCGAAGGGCTGGACGGAGAACGCGCGGCATTCACGTGTCGGAACCGTCGATGGGTCCAGTTTGAGCGCGGCCTTCGTGGTCTCCACCATGTTGTCCCGGCCATAGCCGGTCAGCCACAGCCATGGTGGCAATTCCCACCTGGCTACGAGGGTCGAATACACGGGAACGCTGTTTGGGTCAGCGCTGGTGTCGAGCGTGTCGAAGTACTTGTTCGCCTGCTCGACATAGTACTGCGGTGACTGCTGTGGAGTCAGGGCGGTCGCCAGAGCATCCGAAGAGCGCTCGGCCGCCGGTTCCGAACCGCATCCAACTGCGACGAGCGCAAGGCAGGCGACCAGCAGGGCAAGGCACTTTATTGCTTCATTCATCCGTCACCGCCTCGCTTTGTTCGCTGGGCCTAAGGCCGTATCAGGGAAGAGTTGCAGTCCGCGGGGGCGGAGATTGGATTGCATCGGGCGACGTATCCGCCGGGCACGGCTGCGAAGTAGTCGGTACCGAAGTCGGGGTTGGGGACCACATAGTCGGTGCTGACGGAGTGGCCGCCACTGGCAAAGGCTGCGTCCTGTAGGGACCAGTCGCCTTCGCGTGCCTGTTTCGTTTCTTCGTCGGCGCGGGTTCTCACGATGTAGCCGGCGGCAACCAGGTCGCGGATTCTCTGATCATCGTTCAGCGCGTTGTCCACCCTGAACCATGCGGCTTCGGGCTGCCCCTCAACACCATCGGTAAACATCACCCGCCCTGTGAGCGAAGGGTGCCCGTCGATGTAGTGGTCCCGCGCGGCGCCGCCGTTCAGAAAGGCGAACATGATCCGTCCACGGGCCTGAGCCAGCGTCAACCATCCGTCAGTCAACACGGCCTCTTCGAGAGTTTCATGCTCGCCGCGCACATCATCGGGCGTAATGAGCTGAGCGGCGGGGAACACCGAGAGGATTTCGCTATCTACGTCGGCCAGCTCCTCGGGGCCGAATTCCAACGGGATGGTGAAGCCCAAGGCCTCAGCGAGGGGGTTGTCCACCGGCTCTTCTTTGGCCTCCACCATGACGGTGATCGGCACGTGCCCAGGATTGCTGTCGGACCATTCCTTCAGCGAGGTTAGGCAGGCTACGAACGTCAGGCAGTGGGTTTCAAAATCTAGGTCCTGAACGTGCAAGACCTTCATGCCTGGCTGGTCCAGTTCCGGGATACCCGAGACGGGATCTTCCATGACCACGCTGAGAGCTCGGCGAGTGGCGTACAGTCCTCCATCTGGATCGGCGAATATGTCGAGCTCGATCTGACGAACCCCGTGTTCGAATTGTTCTTTCAGTGGCAACGCTGTGTATTCCAGGCTGTCTGCCGTCTCCTGAGAGTCGAGGTTCGCCAGAGCCTCGAGAAGCGAGTCTCTGGGTTGAATGTGGTAGCTGTTGTGGGTGCCCAACACCTGAATTTCATTCATTCGAAGCACCAGGTCCTGCTCAGCGTGCAGATCAGCATCGTCGGCGCAGCCGATCAGGAAGAAAGTCAGGGCAGCCAGTAAGAACGGTATGTTTTTCATTTGCATGTCTTTATGGCCTCTGTGTCGACAATCTCAACCTGAGAAGGTCTGATTCTCACGCGCCAGCACGCTACCTCAACGCGGTAGCCGTTGTCACTGGCACGCTTTTCGCTTCGACAATCTCCCTCAGAAGCGGAACAAGTGGAGCACATGCCCAGTGTCGACCCCAGCGCACCGCGCCCTGCGCCGATCCCGACTTTCATCGACGTGCTCCATCGTGATGACGCCGTCGTGGTCGTCGATAAGCCCTCTGGCCTGTCGGTTCATCGCGGTGACGACCAGGGCTCGACGTTCGCGCTCAATCTCACGCGCAATACGATCGGTCAGTGGGTGTACCCGGTGCATCGCCTCGACCGCGCGACAAGCGGCGTGCTGGTGTTCGCCCTCTCATCGGCGCATGCGCGGACACTTCAAGATTCGTTCAGCACCCGTACTGTACACAAGACTTACCTGGCGCTGGTCCGCGGCACGCCCCCAGAGCTCGGCGTGATCGACAGCCCGATGGCCAAACGCGAGGGTGGGCCCGACGTAGAGTCGGTGACCGAGTACGAAACACTCTTCGTGTCCGATGTGCGGCTCTCGCTGGTCGAGGCACGGCCGCGAACGGGGCGGCGTCATCAGATCCGCCGCCACCTGCGGCGCATCGATCATCCCATTGCCGGCGACGTCAAGTACGGCAACGGCGCCGACAACCGCCGCTATCGCGCCGAGCTCGGCCTTTACCGGCTCGCCCTCCACGCGCAACGCCTGTCCTTCGTGCACCCGACGAGCGACGCACTCGTCACCTTCGAGAGTGCCATCCCCGAGGACCTCGCCGGCCCGCTGCGACGCATCGGCGCGCCAGCGACGCTACTTGGCGAGTAGCGGCCTTCCGCAGGGCGCATCGCCCCGTCTTGCACGTCCAACGCCCCGCGCGACTGAATCTGCAAAGTAACCGCACTCTGTCCCAGCGGCGTTGACAGCTTTTGGAAGCTCGAAGCGCATACTGTGCTAAAAGTCGGCACCGAGCCGCAACACCAACGCAGGAGGTTTCAATGCTTCGACATCGTTTGTTCGGCCTGGCAATCGCCGGCCTATTGCTTCTGACGAACGTCCCGCGAGCATCCGCCACCGACGGCCACTTCTTGCACGGGGTCGGCGCGATCAACTCCGCCATGGGCGGAGCCGGCATCTCCGCACCCGAAAGCCTCTTGGGCACGTTCAACCTCAACCCCGCGGGGCTGATGGCGTTCGACGGTCTACGGATGGAATTCAGCATGGAGATGTTCCAGGCGGACCGCAC
>CALJYC010000077.1 GCA_937984275.1 uncultured bacterium
ACCCCCTGTGACGAAGATGAACTTGGTGTGTCGCGCGTTCATCCGGTGGGGCTCCTAAACCAGTGCGTGTTGCACGCAACAGACGGGACCGTAGAGGCCCGGCCCGACGGTGTCAACGGAACTCTCGATCGCAGCACCCGATAGCGAGATTGCGCGAATTTTCTAGCGCCGCTAATCCCGCGCATCTACGGGATTGGCAATCAAGGAAGCACGCGTCACGCCCGCCGCTCCGAACCGTTCGTGCAACGCTCGTGTCGTCGCTGCCAGCCGCTCCCGCCGCGCCCGCTCCTCATCGGGGAACAGCTCGGCATCGGGATGCTTGGTCAATGACGAAACCGACACCCCGGTGAGGCGCACGCCAGTGTCGAGCGCGTCGAAGCGCGTGAGTAGATCGTCGGCCGCCTCGAAAATCGCGTCGGTGTCCGCGACTCCCCTCGACAGGCGTACTTGGCGGGTGCGAATGCGATGATCCCCGTACTTGATCTTCAGCGTGACCACTTGCGCCCACAGCCCCTTGTTGACGAGACGGTCGGCGACCTGCATCGACTGTCGCAGGATTGGCTTGAGGAGTGCCTCAGCCGTGGTGAGGTCGTGCTCGAAGGTCGTCTCACTTCCGAGGCTCTTTGGCGGCGAGCCCACGACCACGGGCCGCTCGTCCAGCCCCCGGGCGAGGTCCCGCGCAACGGGCCCCCAACTCCCGAGCAAGTGCTGGAGCGTGCGCACATCCGCGCGCGCGAGGTCTCCAATGGTCTGTAGACCCGCGGCACGAAGCTTGACCCTGGCCTTGGGCCCCACTCGCCACATCCGCTCCAACGGAAGCGGGGCGAGAAACTCGGCTCCTCCATCGTGTGGGACCACGGTCAGCCCATCGGGTTTGTCCATGTCGCTGGCGATCTTCGCGACAAATTTGTTTGGCGCGACGCCCGCCGACCCGGTTAGCCCGATCTCGGAGGAAACGTCCTGCTTGATGCGGCGGGCGATCTCGGGCCCGTCTCCAAAGAGGGCCTGGCTGCCGGTCACATCGAGGAAGGCTTCGTCTACCGACAGGCCCTCGACCAAGGGCGTATAGCGGCGAAACACCTCGAAAACACTGGCACTCAGCTCCGAATAGCGCGCCCGCCGGGGCGGAACGACGATCGCCTCGGGACACCGGCGCAGCGCCTCGACCATCGACATCGCCGACCCGACCCCGGTCGGCCGCGCCTCGTAAGAGGCGGCCGTCACGACGCCTCTGCGCGAGCGCGCACCAACCAAAACCGGCTTCCCGCGCAAATTTGGGTTGTCCAGTTGTTCGACCGACGCAAAAAACGCGTCCATGTCGAAGTGGATGACTGTACGCATGTGCTCTTTCGCGACCCTACCGCAACAAGTCTTGATTGCCAGGGCGATCAAACGTACCGTCCGACGCTATGGCGGAATCGGGCGAAGAGAGCCCCTATAAGGGTCAGTTTGGCATCATTCGGCGGATAGACGATTGGATCTTCGCCATCGAAATGGGGATCCTCTGGACGTTCCTCGGCGTGTCGGCGGTGATGGTCTTTCTCGACGTCATGTACCGACGCCTCGCCGCACCGGACAGCAAGGTCGCCGAGCTCGCGGCTCGCATTTTGGGTGTTGAGAGTCCCGAGGGGTTGGAAACGCTAACGACGATGGGCCCGATCGTCAGCGGGATCATCGGCGTGGGCCTCGTGTACTTCGCGTTTTGGACCGCGGAGCAGCACGCCGCGGAACCCGGAAAACAATCGCGCATCAAGCCGGTCATTGAAACCGTCTTGGCATGCGCCGGCTTCGGCCTCTTGGGATGGATCATGCTTCGGCCGGATGTCGAGTCGCGCTGGTTCTACCTGTTGCTCTACTCGCTTTGCTCTGGCGTCTGGTTGTTCAATCTGTTTCGCGAGCGCGCGCCAGGCTGGACAAAAAACCTCATTGCCTTCTTGGTCGTCACGGCGCTCTACCTCCACATCACGCTCAACTACTTCCCGGACGGCTATAGCTGGTCCAAAGAGCTCTCCCTGATCATGCTGCTCTGGGTCGGCTTCCTCGGTGCAAGCGTGTGTGCGCACCAGGGCAAGCACATTCAGGTGGGCGCGCTGAAACGAGTCGTCCCGCCGTCCATGTCGCGATGGATGGACGCGATCGGCTTTCTCTTCACCGCTGCGTTCTGCTGCTTCATGGCACTGCTTGGCTACGAGTACGCGAAAGAAGCGCTCATGCTCGAGGGTCGCTTCGAGCAAACCAACGTTCCGGATTGGGTGGCAACGATCGCGGTTCCTGCCGCGTTCGCCATGACGATGATTCGCTATATCGGCGCCGCCTTTAGCTCCATCCTGGGCGGCTCGTACGGCGCTGCTCCCGAAGACGAGTCCATAGCCGCTGCGGCGGCGGCAAAGGTCGCCGAGAAGGGGGCAGAAGGATGACCAAGGTTCGCGAGCGGAAGCTCCCCTTCTTCATCATGGTGGCTATCGTCATCTTCCTGCCGTTTCTCGGCAAGGGTGGCTTGCTGGCGTCTGCCATCATCGGTGCGGCGCTCGTAGGCTCGCCGCTTTTCGTGCTCATCGGCATTGCGACCCTCGGCAGTCTCTTCCTTTGGAGCGACTTCAGAGACATCAACCAGTTCACGATCGTGATCGAAGGCATTCGCAGCCTTGCGGACAGCCCCACCCTGCTTGCCATCCCGTTCTTCATCATGAGCGGCGCGGTCATGAGCAGGGGCCAGATCAGCCAGCGCCTAATCGACTTTGCGCATGCTTTCATCGGATGGGTCCCCGGCGGCATGGCGATGAGCGGCGTCCTCGCATGCATGCTCTTCGCCGCGATCAGCGGTTCGAGCCCGGCAACCGTCGTCGCAATCGGCACCATGATGGGACCGGCCCTCATCGCGGAGGGCTACCGAGAGCGCTTCTCCCATGGGTTGCTCACCTCGGCCGGTTCGCTAGGCATTTTGATTCCGCCGTCGATCCCGATGATCGTGTATCCGATCGTCAACCAGACCGCGGTGATCGAGGTCGAACGCCTGTTCGCTTCGGGGTTTGGTCCGGGCCTCGTGATGGGCTCGATTCTGATCGGCTATTCCTTCTACCAAGGCATCGTCGACAAGGTCCCAACCTCACCTTTCAAGTTCAAGAAGCTGGTCGCTGCGACCCGGGACGGCTTCTGGGCCCTGATGTTCCCGATCCTGATCCTCGGCGGCATCTACGGCGGCATCTTCAACGCGGTCGAAGCATCCGCTGTCAGCGTCGCCTATGCGGTCGTGGTCGAGGTCTGGCTGCACCGCGCGCTCAAGCTCAAGGCCATCCCCGGCATCTTCGGCGAGACGGGTGTATTCCTCGGTTCCTTCCTCGTGATCATGGTCATGGCGCTCGCACTCGGCGAGTTCTTCGAGAAGGAAGAGATCCCGGCGCTCATGGTCGAATGGATTCAGGGCAAGGATCTCGAGTACTGGCAGTTCCTCTTACTGCTCAACCTGATTCTCCTCGCCGTCGGGATGATGATGGACATCCTCAGCGCGATGTTCGTCTTCGTACCGTTGTTGGCGCCGATCGCCGCCTCGATGGGCGTCGATCCGATGCACTTCGGCATCATCTTCATCGTCAACCTGGAAATCGGCTACCTCACACCGCCGGTCGGCCTGAACCTCTTCGTCGCTAGCGCGCTCTATGAGAAGGGCCTGGGCCACGTCATTCGTGCGGTCGCACCCTTCGTCGGCTTGATGTTGATCGGTCTCGGAATCATCACCTGGTATCCACAGCTGTCGGTCGGCCTCGGCAACGCGATCATGGGCGGAGACCCCAACGCGATGGTCGACGAAGATGGTGACGGCGTAGACGATCGCGGCGAGGCCGCCGGCGGCATGCCCACCATGGAAGAAATGATGCGGGAAGCGATGGCCGACGAAGAGGCCGAGGATGACGAGGAGCTCGAAGACGAGGACCTCGAGGGCGAGGAGCTCGAGGACGAAGAGGTCGAAGAGCTTTTGGACGCCGAGGAAGCGCCGGAGCCAGATACCGCCGAGTGAGCGTGGCTGCGCCAGGTCAGTAAGCACGGCTGCGCCGGGCTGGCGACCGTGATAGGGTCGCTCGCTCGATGGCGTACACCGTTCTCGCAAGGAAATACCGTCCGCAAAGCTTCGAAGACCTGGTCGGTCAGGAGCACGTCGCGCGGACGCTCGGCAACGCCATCCACGCCGATCGCGTGGCACACGCCTTCTTGTTCACGGGGGTTCGTGGCGTCGGAAAGACCACTACGGCCCGCCTGCTCGCCAAGGCCCTCAACTGCGAAAAGGGCCCTACGCCGAACCCGTGCAATGAGTGCGCCCCGTGCCTCGAGATCACTGCGGGCGTCGACGTCGACGTCCAGGAGATCGACGGCGCTTCGAACAACAGCGTCGAAGACGTGCGGCGGCTGCAGGAGTCGCTCCCTTACCGGCCGCAGCGGGACCGTTACAAGATCGTGATCGTCGACGAAGTTCACATGCTGTCGGCAGGCGCGTTCAACGCCTTTCTGAAGACACTCGAAGAGCCGCCGGACCACGTGAAGTTCATCTTCGCGACCACCGAGAGCCACAAGGTGCCGGTGACAATTCGCTCGCGATGCCAGCAGTACGACTTTCGGCTGATCCCGCACCGGCTGATCGCCGAGCGAGTCCGCTCGATTCTCGACGCAGAGACTCTGTCGGCGGACGATGAGGCGATCTCGGTGGTTGCCCGCGAGGCGGCCGGGTCGATGCGCGACGCCCTGACCTTGCTCGATCAACTCGTCGCGATCTCCGACGACCGAATCACCGCGGACACCGTGGCTGCGAGCCTGGGAATTGCAGCACGCGAGGCCCTCTATGACGTCGCCCGTGCGGTGCTCGAAGGCGACGGCGCCGGGGTGGTCGGAGCCATCGACGGCCTCGCCGACAAGAGCGTCGACATGCAACACTTCGCTCGCCAGTTGCTTCAACTGGTGCGCGACCTCGTCGTGCTCAAGCTCGGCGCAGGCGACCCGGCCGAATGGGTCCCCGAAGAGCGAGAGGCTGCCGAAACCCTCATCAATGACATCGACATTCTCGAGCTCCAACGCGCATTTCGAGCAACCTCAATCGTCATGGACGAGATGGCCCAAAGCCCCAACCCGAAGCTGATGCTCGAGATGGGACTGGTGCGCGTCGCGACACGACCTCCCCTTCAATCGGTGTCGGAGCTTCTCGCCCGGCTCGAAGGACTTCAAGGCAACCCGGGCGCCGCGGGAGGCCCATCGGGCAGCCCTCGCCCTCGCAAAACGAATCCCAAACCCGCGCCGCGTCCCGCCAAGCCGAAGGCTGAAGCCAAGCCAGAGCCCAAGGCCGAAGCAACACCGGAAGCCAAACCCGAGCCGCAGCCTGAGTCCAAGCCGCAGGAACCCGACCAGCCGATCATGCCCGCCACCAAACGCTCGGGCGGCTTTCACACGAGCAGCGGTGAGGTGCTCACGCCTATCCGCAGAGCGGCGCTTCAGGAATGGGAAGAGCTGGTCGGCACGCTCGAGCAGCAGCAACCGGCCCTCGCCGCCGTGCTTGAGCACGGGATTCCCAAAGCAGTGGGCCCCGACCGGATCGTCCTGTCCTTCAAGGACGGTTCGTTTTACGGGCGCCAAGCAGAGTCGCCCGAGTCGATCGCCGCGATCGTCCGAATCGCCGAACAGCAGCTTGGCGCACGCCCCGAAATCGAGATTCGATTCGATGCTCAGGGTGAGGCGGCCACCAAGACCGTGGCGGCGGTCGCAGCTCAGCGAAAAGAGGCGGAAGTCGAGGCCAAGCGTAAAGAGGCGCTTAACCACCCGGTGGTTCGCGACGCCGTCGATGTATTTCCCGAGTCGGCTGGAAAGCTGAAAGTACACATCGAAGCAGACTGAGAGGGTCGAATGAATTTTCGTGGCGGAATGGGAGAGCTCGTGCGGCAAGCTGGCCGTGTCCAGCGCAAGGTCGAGAAGCGTCGAGAAGAGCTCAAAGAAGAGACCTTCGAAGCAAGCGCGGGGAACGACAAGGTGACCGCCGTGGCCAACGGTATTCCCGAGCTTGCCGAGATCCGAATCGACAAAGCCTTGCTCCAAGAAGAAGACCTCGAGATGGTGCAAGACCTCGTCGTCGCAGCCGCCAATGCGGCGCTCACGAAGGCGCGCGAGCACGTCGATGCGGAGATCGAAAAGATCACGGGAGGCCTTTCGATTCCCGGGCTCGGCTGAGCGATGATGCCGAACGATCCGATTGCATCGTTGATCTCGTTGCTGTCTCGCCTGCCCGGCGTCGGCGAGCGGACCGCCGCACGACTGGCCTTTCATGTCCTCGAAGGAGATGCGCAGTACGCCGATGCGCTCGGCCGCGCGCTCAGCACGATCCACGGCGAGGTCACGCGCTGCGAGCTTTGTGGCAACTACGGCGCCGAATCACGCTGCACCATCTGCCAAGACCCTCGCCGTGACGAGACGGTCATCTGCGTGGTCGCGAAAGTGCCGGACTTGATCGCGCTCGAAGCGTTGGGAAGCTTCCGCGGGCGCTATCACGTCTTGCACGGTTTACTGGCGCCGCTCGACGGCATCGGACCAGATCAGCTCCCACTCGACGCCCTCGATCGGCGTATCGCCGACGAGAAGGTCAAAGAGATCATCGTCGCGACGCCGTTGAACGTCGAGGGAGAAGCGACGGCGCTCTATGTGGCGGACGCCCTCGGGTCTTCGCCGGTGCGCGTGTCGCGGATCGCAGCCGGCGTCCCGCACGGTGGAGAGCTCGAGTTCACCGACCAAGTGACCCTCGGCCGCGCGCTCGAAGACCGGCGCGCGGTTCGCTGACGCCTAGATTCGCCTGAAATCGCTTTTTTTCGGCGCAGAATCGTCGCGTTTGAATGTTTTGGCCGTCGCCCTCGTAGAAAAACGAGAGGTGGCCCCATGCTCCGATTCGTCATTCTTCCAATCATCGCCTTCGCCATCGTGCTGACCAGCACCGAGGCAGCGCGCGCCGAGGTCATTGTCGTCCCCCCCGCGGACACGTCGTCTCCCGTCGTGGTCAAGACCAAACCCCCGACGATCGTTGTCGTCAAACACACGCCCGCCCCGCAGGCTCAAGTGGCGAAGCCTCCCCCCAAGCGAGACCGCAAGGTAGGGCTTCACTTCGACGTCGGTGGCACCTTTGGTCCTCAAGTCGTGATGGGCGGCTTCTCGGGTGCGCTCCGCTTTCGGCCCAAAGAACACATCGGAATCGACCTGGGCTCGGGCTACTTCGCCGGGAACGATTACCAGGGCTTCTACCGAACCGAGATCCCGCTCACCGCGAACATGCTGTTCTTCGTCAACCCGCAACACAAGCTTCAGGTCTACTTCTTGCTGGGTCCTGGGCTTTCATTTGGCCGTGTCGACACCTTCAACGAAGTTCGCCGCATGACGCACGTTGGCGGGCAAGCCGGCATCGGACTCGAGTTCCGGCTCGCACCGGCTTTTGCACTGAATGTCGACGTGCGCGGCGTTCTTCGCCATCGAATCGACAGCGACCCGCGTCCGGAGTTCTTCGACGGTACACGTGGCACCAACACGTCGGGCGGCGCCCTGCTCACGTTCGGCGGAACGTTCTACTTCTAACTACTGGTCGGACCGACTAGGGGCGATTGCTGGTGCGGCGACCGCTGAAGAGCTTCTTGAAGAAGCCATCATCGTCTTCGCCTTCTTCGCCCTCGTGGGGAATCGCGGGCGGGCGGGTCCTCAAAGCATCGTCCTCGCCAACCTTCTCGAGCTCTTCGAGGTCGTCCTCGTCGACCAACAACACGAAGTCGGACTCGTCGATGATCTCGACCTCGGTGTGCTCATCATCCCAGTCTTCCTCGACCGCTTCGGGCACTCGCGTTGGAGCGGTGTGCGCGTTGGCCCGAGCCATGTCGATCGCGACGCCCTCGGAAAGGGCGCTTAGCTCGTCATCGACCGCCTGCAGATCGAGCCGGTCGGCCGTCGCGAAGCGATCGCGGATTTCGGAAATCTCCTCGTCGCTCTTGCCAAGCTCCGCGAGTGCCTGGTCCACCCCAGCCAGCTTCTCTTGAGGAACGGTCACGTGATCAATGTCACAGGAAAACGCCGCCCCGTAAAGTCTTTCGCCCGAAAAGAACCTCAAGCCGGCGAGGAAACCCGAGCGATTTCGGCTTCGAGCATCGGAATGCGGTCCTGTCCCCAAGTCGAATAGGAGCCGATTCGAATCGCGGGCACCCCCCAGAGGCCCAGGTCGGTGAGCGCTTCCCGATTGGCCTTGGCCTCGTCCTTCCAGCTTCGATCCTCGATGGCTGCCCGCACCTCGGCTTCTCTGATCCCGGCGCGTTCCGCCAGAAAGACGAGGTCGGGAATATGGGCGACATCTCGGGCCTCAGACCAGATGCCCTGCATCACCGAGTGCGCAAATTCGAGCTCGCGGCCCTCGCTAGCCGCGCAGCTGAAGAACACCGCCATGCAGTAGCCGATGCCCTTTCCGAGCGGATCGCACACGTGGCCGAACGGAATCCCTTGGCGGTCGGCCTCGCGCTTCGCGTCGTGCACGATGTAGAGCCTCTTGGCTCGCGGAACGGCAAGGCCACGCATCACCATCGGGAGGACCGGGTGCAGGGTGATGTCGACGCCGTAACGATCCCGGAGCTCGATCAATTGGGGAATCGAAAGATACGAATACGGGCTCCGAAACGAAACGAATGCCTCGATGCGCGGCGTGCTTCCATCGGCTCCCCGAATGATCGACCCGAGGTGGGGCGCGGGGCCGCGTGTGAGATCCACGCTGCCTTCGAGCCCCTCCCGCCGGAACCGTTCCTCGAGGTAGTGGAGCCGGTCGATCCCCCAGTACCACTCGCCCCCGTAGTAGAGCATGCCCGGTTGGTAATGCCCGGCACGCTCGAGGGCGGCGTAGTTGGCTTCGAGCGCCGGCCGTACCTCCTCGCCCGACACGCTCCCGTACCGTTCGACGATGGCAGCGAGCGCTGCGCCGTCGTCGCTCCAGACCGCCTCGCCGATCTCCGCGGCGATCTGCAACTGTTCTTCGGCCGGGCGAGGTTCGAGAAGCACCGCATGGGCGCGACGGGAGCGGTCTTCGGACGGGGCCCCGGCGCCGCGCGGAAAACTGAGCCCATAACTCTCGGCTAAGAGGGTAGCGTCGCGGATCGCGTGGTTCTGCAGCATCTCAGGCGCCGGATTGGCCGCGATGCTCGGGTGGGCGACCGGAATGATCCCGATCTCGAGTGGGTACGTGCTCACCAAGCGCCTCGCGGCCTGCACCAAGAGGTGGCTGTAGGGGTCGTCCGCACGGTAGTAGAGGCGAGCGTGCCTACGTCCGCCTCGGAGCAACCGGCCGAAGTTGTGGAGCGCGTACTTCGCGGGGCGTGAATTGAGATAGGCGTTGAGCCCGGCGCCAACGACCTGGGATTTGGCCGACATCTAGGTGGCGCCTACCAGCTCGTACACCTTGGTAACCGCTTCAACGAGCTTGCTTGGGTCCGGACCTCCGGCCTGCGCGAAGTCGGGTCGCCCGCCGCCATTGCCGCCAACGACCATCGCCGCAGCTTTCACGATGTCACCCGCTCGGAACCTGCCGGTGAGGTCCTTCGAAACGCTACAGACGAGCAACGCCTTCTTGCCATCTTTGCTGGCGGAGCCGAGCAGGATAACCGCAGGCGCGAGCTTGTCTCGCAACTGATCGGCCATCTCGCGAAGCGCGCCAGCGTCACCGAGCTCGACGGTCGCTCCGAGGACACGAGCGCCATCGACTTCGCGCGCGTCCGCCGAGAGGTCGGCGCTATCGCCAGACATCAGTGAGCGTTTGAGCCGTTCGATCTCGCGTTGGGATTCCTTTTGCTGCTCGACGAGACGCTCGACACGGTCGCGAAGGTGTTGGGCAGGTGCCTTGAGCAAGGCCGCCGCTCCGGTCAGCTCGGATTCGACGCGCCGCAGATGCCCGAGCGCGTTCAGCCCGGTCGTCGCCTCGATGCGGCGGACGCCAGCCGCAAGGCCCGTCTCGGAGAGGATCTTGAACAAGCCGATGTCGCCGGTGCGGTACGCGTGGGTGCCACCACAGAGCTCGAGTGACGGGCCGATCGTGAGCATCCGGACCACGTCCCCGTACTTTTCCTCGAAGATGCCGATCGCGCCTCGCTCCTTGGCCTCGTCCATCGGCAAGGCCTCGGTCGTGATGCCGGTGTTCTCGAGCACGCGAGCGTTGACCAGGTTTTCAATCTGCTCGATTTCGGCGGCCTCGAGCGGGCGGGTGCCGCTGTAGTCGAAGCGGAGGCGATCCGGACCGACGAGCGAGCCCTTCTGGGCTGCTGTTTCGCCCACGACTTGGCGCAAAGCCCAGTGCAGGAGATGCGTCGCGCTGTGGTTGCGGCGCGTCGCACTCCGGAGCGCATGGTCCACGCGAAGCTCGACCTCCGCGCCGCGCTCGAACGAACCCGAGGCGACCTTGCCACGGTGCACGATCAACCCTTCGACAGGCTTGTGCGTGTCTTCGACGTCGAAGCGCGAGCCGTTGACCTCGATGACCCCCCGATCACCCACCTGGCCGCCTTGCTCCGGATAGAATGGCGTGGCGCGCGTGATAATCTCGCCCGAGACCCCGGTCCCGAGGTCGTCGACCGAACCACCGTCCGCCACCAGCGCGAGGACTTCGCTTTGGGCGCTCTCGCTGTCGTACCCGAGGAACTCGACGGCCCCAAGGTCCTGCGCGAGCGCTGGATAGACGTCCGCCACCGCACGGCTTCCGACCTTCGAACCTTGGCTGCGCACGCGCGCCTTGCCGAGCTCCTCGTCGAAGCCCTCCTTGTCGATCTGGAAGCCCTGCTCTTGACCGATCACTTCTTGGAGATCGAGGGGGAAGCCGTACGTGTCATAGAGCCGAAACGCGACCCCTCCCGGTAGCGAACGTTCGCCTGCTCGCTCGATCCATTCGTCGTTATCGGAGATGAGTTGGAGACCGCGGTCGAGCGTTCGGCGAAAGCGCTCTTCCTCCTGCTGGGTGATCTCTTCGATGAGCGCACGGCGCTCGCTGAGCTGCGGATAGACGTCGCTCATGTTGTCGACCACACGAAGCGCACAATGACGGAGGAACGGCTCCCCGATGCCGAGCCGGTGCCCGTGGCGAATCGCGCGTCGCATTACCCGGCGTAGAACGTACGAGCGCCCGTCTTTGTCGGGGAATATGCCCTCGGAGATCAAGAACGCCGTGGTCCTCGCATGGTCCGCGATGACGCGCATGCTGATGTCGTCCTCGGACTGGCTCGCCTGATAGCGCTTCCCCGAAATCTCAGACGCCAAGTCGACGATAGGCCGCAACAGATCGGTGTCGTAGTTGCTCAAGACCCCTTGTTTGATGACGGCGATCCGCTCGAGGCCAGCACCGGTGTCGATCGACGGGGCCGGCAGAGAATCCATGCGGCCATCGGCGTGGCGCTCGAACTGCATGAAGACCAGGTTCCAGAGCTCGAACCAGCCGCGGCCGTCGGCGGATGGCTCTTCGCCGAAGCTCCGGGGGTCGACATCGTCGAGGCCGAGACAGTAATGAATCTCGGAACAGGGCCCGCAGGGGCCGGTATCGCCCATCTGCCAGAAATTGTCTTTGGCGCCGCAACGAATGATCCGCTCGCTCGGCAAGCCTGCGACGTCCTTCCAAATCGCCGCAGCCTCCTCGTCGGCGGGCGCCAGCCCTTTTTCGCCTCCAAAGACCGTGACGACGAGGCGCTCCGGGTCGAGCTCGAGCGTGTCGATGAAGTAGTCCCAGGCGAACTTGATCGCGTCTCGCTTGAAGTAGTTCCCAAACGAGAAGTTGCCGAGCATCTCGAAGAAGGTGTGGTGCCGCGCGGTGACGCCGACGTTCTCGAGGTCGTTATGCTTGCCGCTGATGCGGATACACTTCTGCGACGAGGTGGCGCGCGAGTACGGGCGCTCTTCCTTGCCGGTGAAGACGTCCTTGAACTGCACCATGCCCGCGTTCGCGAACATGAGCGTAGGATCGTTGGGCGGCACGAGCGGCCCGGACGCGACCCTCTCGTGCTCGCGCTCCGCAAAGAACCGGAGGAACGATTCCCGAATTTCCGATGACGAGGCCATTCCCGACGATTGCTAGCGCTTGTGCAGCGCCCACGCAACGCCTGTGCTAGAGGCTTCGCCGTGTTGACGTGCCTCCGCGTCCGGAGCTTCGCCATCATCGAAGCGCTCGAAGTCGAGCTCGACGCCGGGCTCAACATCGTCACCGGTGAAACGGGCGCCGGAAAGTCGATCCTGGTCGATGCGCTCCAGCTCGTGCTTGGAGCCCGGGGAAGGCCCGAAGTGGTGCGTACAGATGCCGAGGCCGCCGAGGTGGAGGCGCTCTTCGATCTGAGCGACCAACCCGAAACGCTGGCCTCGCTGCGCGACCAGGGCGTCGAGACCCACGGAGAGCTCTTGATCCGCCGAGTGGTGAGCGCGAGCGGCCGGACACGTGCCTACATCAACGGGCGTCTCGCTACGCTGGCGCAGCTGAAGGAAGTGACCAAGGGTCTCGCGGACATCTCGTCACAGCACGAGTACCACTCGCTAGCCGACCCCCGACATCATCTGACCTATCTCGACGCATTCGCGAGCCACGCGTCGCTGGTCGAGGAAGTGGGCCAGGCTCACGCAGCGCTCCTCGAGGCGGCGGCGCGGCTCGAGGAAGTGGTGACGGAAGAGCGCGGCAAGGCCGACCGCGAAGATTTGCTTCGCTACCAGGTCAGCGAGATCGAAACGCTCCGGGACGCACTGGAGAACGAGGAGGCGCTCATCGTGGAGCGCGAGCGGCTTCGACACGCAGAGAAGCTCGGCACCGCCGCAGGCGAAGCAGAAGCACAGCTCTACTCGGACGACCAGTCGATCTGTGGCGCTGTCTCGCGAATCGCATCGTCGGTGGAGCAAGCATCCAGCTTCGATCCGAGCCTCGAGCCGATGGCTGCGCAGGTTCGCGAGGCGCTGCTGCAGCTCGAAGACGTGGCATCGGAGCTCGGGAGCTACGCACGAGATCTCTCGTTCGATCCGAACCGCCTGGGAGCGCTTGAGGATCAGGCCGATCGCCTGTCGCGCGTAAAGAGAAAGTACGGAGACACCGGCGCGGAGATCCTCGCTTACCATGATCAGGCCGCCGCTGAGCTCGACTCGCTCGAGCGGTACGAGGAACGCCTCGACCACTACCAGCGCGAGTACGACGAGGCGCTCGAAGAGGCCTCACGCGCCGCCCTCGCCCTCCGCGGCAAACGGCAATCCGCCGCGGTGAAGCTCAGCAAGGCGATCAGCAGGGAACTGTCGTCACTCGGCATGGGAGAGGCCAAGGTCACGGTGGAGCTGGCCGCGCTCGAAGGCGGCCCACGCGAGCTTCAAGTCCGGGGCGCACGTCTCTCCCCCACCGGGATCGACCGCGCAGAGCTCCTGATCGCGCCCAATCGCGGCGAAGACGCCAAACCGCTCCACAAGATCGCCAGCGGCGGCGAGCTGTCGCGCGCGATGCTCGCCATCAAGCGCGTGCTCGCCGGCTTGGGCCCCGCAAGCCTCTACGTCTTCGACGAAGTCGACGCAGGAGTCGGCGGCGCCGTAGCCGAAGTGATCGGCCGCAAGATCCACGAGGTCGCCCAGCACAGCCAAGTGCTGTGCATCACGCACCTACCGCAAATCTCCGCGTACGCAGACGCCCACTACCGCGTCCACAAAGAAGTCGTGGGCAAACGAACCAAGAGCGACATCCGCCTGCTCTCCGACAAAGAACGCCTAGAAGAAATCGCAAGAATGCTAGGCGGCGTCACAGTAACCGACCAAGCAAGAGCCGCAGCCCAAGCCCTCCTCCAAAGCGCCACCACCTAAAAAGGGGTCAGACCCCTTTTTGAAAGGGTTAAATCGGCTGCCGCCGCTACTACCGCCGCTGCTTCGGCCCCACCAGCGTTCGCAGCGTCCCCTCCACCACCACATCTCCACTCTCATCCCGAAGGGTCACGCCAATCTGATACTCCTGCTTCGCGTTGGACTCGATAGGGGGGGTGCGGCACTCGCCGGTGATGGTTCCGCGGGCCTTCTTGATGTAGTCGAGGCCCATGCCGGCGACGATGAAGCGAGCGTCGTCCGGAAGGCAGTAGCCGAGCGCGACATTTCCCGTCAGCTCGACGAGATTCGCCAAGGCGACTGCGTGGACGCAGGAGAGGTGATTTCGCACCGCACGACGATCGGCGAGCGTGACCCGCGAGTAGCCAGGGCCGAGCTCCTGAACCACCGCCCCGATCGTCCCGGTGTAAGGCGCCAGCCGTCCGATCATCCGGCTGTACAGCAGCTTCCCCCCGGGAATTCCCTCCAATCGATCCCAGACGTCCCGGATGAAATTGGTCTTCGATTCGGTGGTTAGCGCCTCTGCTCTAAAAATCGTCGTGACGGCCATGGCCACAACCGTAACACACCGGGCAACCGGGCATAGGACAGGTACAACCTCTCCTTCATTTCATCCCCCTGCCTGGTACCGACGGCCTCACCAACTGCCGGCTACCAGGCAGGGCCTTTTAATGACTGCCGGGGGGTGAGAGTCCGCAGGCCGCGTCACCCGCTGATGAGGTCACCGAGCCGGGTCAGGCTCTCGTGCGTGCCGCCCAGGGTGAACTCGAGGTGCTTCGAGGTCATGAAGTAGCGGTAGAGCGGGTAGTCCCGGTCGAAGCCCATGCCGCCATGCACGTGTTGGGCGGCGGCCACGACACGGGCGCCGGCCTCGGACGCAAAGAACTTCGCGACGGCTAGCTCTTTGTCGGCGTCGAGCCCCTGATCGAGACGCCAGCACGCCTGCCACATCGATGAGCGCATGACCTGCACGTCGATGTACGCGTCCCCCACCCGCTGGGTCACGCCCTGGAACGTTGCGATCGGAACTCCGAACTGCTTGCGCTCGCCCGAATAGTTGGCGGTCATGAAGAGCGCCTGCTCGGCGATGCCGTACTCGACGGCGCAGATGCCGAGCGTGGTGCGATCGACCAGGTAGCGAAGCACTTGCTCGCCTTGGTCGGTGCCGCCGAGCGCATCGCCGGCAGCCACGGGGGCATCGGTGAGCTCGAGCAGCCACAGCGGCTGGCCATTGGTGCCTTTTTGCTGGGCGAGGCGAACGCCATCGGCTTTGGGATCGACCAGCAACACGACGATCGAGCTGCCTTCCGCACGAGCCGGAACGACGATCCGATCAGCGAGGTCTGCATAAGACACGTTGCTGAAACGCGCCGAGACGCGCCAGCCGTCACCGTCTGCCTTCGCGACCGACGACGGGTTGAGCGGATTGCGGCTCCCCGCATCGACCAGCGCGGGCGTCATGATCGTGCGGCCCTGCGCGATGCCGCCGAGGAATCGGTCCTTTTGTTCCGCCGTCCCGAACTCCGCCAGCGGAAGTGCCGACGATACGAGCGTCTCGATCGCGGGAATCGGTGCGACCGTGCGGCCCACCTGTTGCAACAAGATGCAAAGCTCTGTCAGCCCCATCCCGGCGCCGCCATACTCCTCAGGAATCGCGAGGCCGAGCATCTCGGACTCGGCAAGCTGCTTCCAAGCGCGCTCGTGGAACCAGGTGCCCTCTTTGTCGAGCGCCTTGAGCGAGTCGTCGGTCACGATGTCGGTGAGCACCTGCTTGACGAGGTCGCGGATGCTGTTCTGGTCTTCGGTGAATGAAAAATCCATGTCGGCCTCGTCAGCGTCGTCCGAGCCGGGGCATGCGAAGCCCCGCCTGGCAAATGATGTCTCGTTGAATCTCGTTGGTGCCGCCCCCGAACGTCAGTACCAACGACATGCGGTAATACTTCTCGAGCCTCCCGCGCAGGAGCGCGCCCTCGGAGCTGTGGTGGAGCACGCCCGCCGCCCCATGAACCTCCATGAGCAGCCGCGAACCCTCGACGTAAAACTCTGCGCCGAAGACTTTGATCGCGGATGCATCGGCCGGCGAAAGGGTGTCTTTGGCGATGCCCCAGGCTTGCTGCCAGTTGAGCAACTTCAGAACTTCGAGCTTCGCGTAGACACGAGCGAGGTTCGTCTTCACCCAAGGCAGGTCGATGACCATGCCGCCGTCGCCGTTGGGGGTCTTCTTGGCCCATTCGATCGTTTCGGTGCAGATCTTCTCGAGCGGCCCGACGGAGCACAGTGCGACGCGCTCGTGGTTGAGCTGAGTGGTGATGAGGTGCCAGCCGTTGTTCTCGCCCCCCACGAGGTTCCCGACCGGAACCCGCACATTGTCGTAGTAGACCGCGTGCACATTGTTCTCCCCGAGCGCATGCATCGGAGTGATCTGAACGCCTTCCGCATCTGCGGGGACGATGATCATCGAGATACCCTTGTGCGGTGGCGCGTCGGGGTCGGTTCGAACGGCGAGCCACATGTAGTCGGCGTGGTCCGCAAGGCTCGTCCAGATCTTCTGACCGTTGATCACGTATTCATCGCCATCCCGAACGGCGCTCGTGGAAAGCGACGCGAGATCGGTGCCGGAGGCGGGCTCGGTGTACCCGATCGAGAAGTGACACTTGCCTTCCAGGATCTTCGGCGGGTACTTCGCCTTCTGCTCGTCGGTGCCGAACTTGAGCAGGGTCGGCCCCACCGTGTTGAGCGTCAGGATGGGAACCGGAAAGCCCGCGCGCTGCACTTCGTCGAAAAAGATGAACTGCTCGATCGGACCGCGGCCCTGGCCCCCGTGTTCCTTCGGCCAGCCGATGCCGAGCCACCCGTCGGCGCCCAACTGCTGCATCGCCTTGTGGTAGAGCGGCCCACCACCCTCAGCTTCGTCGAGCTCGGCGAGAAGCTCGTCTGTGATGAGGTGGTCGAAATACGCGCGGAGCTCGTCGCGTAGTGCTTTTTGCTCGGGTGTGTAGTCGAAATACATAGCCTCACGCTCCCCGGCGCGACGGCCGGAGTGAAACGTGTTCTAGTTAGCCACGGGCTGGATAGCAAGCGGAACCCCGAACATGCCAACGAAAAAAGCCGGCCCTAACGAGCCGGCTTTCCCGATGCGAAATGCGAATTCTGGGGTTCGCTACTGAGCTGCCTTGGCAGCCTCAGCGGCCTCTTTGGCATCGTCAGCGGCTTCTTCGGCTGCCTCGACGGCTTCTTCAGCGGCTTCGGCGGCTTCTTCAGCTACCTCTTCGGCGGCTTCGGCGGCTTCGCCCGCTGCCTCGCCTGCTGCCTCAGCGGCCTCCGCAGCCTCGTGCGCCGCGTGATCCGCAGCTTCCGCCGCCTCACCGGCCGCATCTTCGGCCTTCTTGCAGCCCATCATCGCACCAACGATCGCGAGGACTAGCCCCAGTCGAAAAATGTTCTTGGTCATAGTGATTCTCCTCCGTTGACAACGCGGGGCACACCACTACGCCCACACCCCCGCTCCACGGGTCGGAAGTAGCGGCTCGGGGCGATCGCGTCAAACATGAGGCCCACACCAGCGCACCTTTGTCTGCGAATGTGCGCTGCCGGCGCTCGAGGCCCCAAAGGGGTGCAGGCCGGTGTAAGGCCCCGCAACAACACACAGAAGAGAGATGCCCAGAGGTCCGGAAATCTTCACGTCACGGGATTATTGCAGCGCGAGCGTTGGGCGCTCTTGAATTGTCATTTTGTGTCGAACGGCTCAGAGTTCGCTCGGCGTCCACTGCTCGAGCTCGTCGACCATGATGTGGCCCCATCCGCCGGTCGCATCGTCAACGATTCGGAGCGTCGCGAAGCGACCGCGGTGGTCGGAGACGTTCCAGGCCCACCGGGCAAAGATCTCGCTGTTGTGCCCAGAGGCCGCGGCGACGACCTCACCGTCGACTACGAGCTCGACCCTCAGCCTCTTCGGATCTCGACCGCCCGCAACGCGAAGCGTGAGGATGTCGCCCTCGAGGAGAAACGGAGCGGACCGCAGACGGCCCACTGCCGCATCGCCCAAGGTCGGGTGATAGCTCGATACGAACCAAGCCACGTTGCCGGAGACCTGTTGTTGACCGCGTGACGGTCCTTGAGCCGGCCACCCCCGGAACGCCTCCCCGTTCGCTGACCATCCCGCATACGGCTCCGCTTCGAACGGGATGCGGCTCTGCAGCGCCCACCCATCTTCCTCTCGAAGCTCGTTCTTACGCCAGATGCCGGGCTCGTTGAGGCGCGCGGGGATATCGGAATCCAAGTAGTAGCCGTACCGGTAGAGATCACGGTGAATGTACCCGCGCTTGATGTAGGTCGGGCCCTTATCGAGCAGATAGTCCGGGTCGGCGTGCTTTTCGTGACCGGCCTTGCCTCGACCGAACCGGTCGCGCTCCTGATGCGCGGTGACCGGATCGATAATGCCGAAGAAGTCGTACACGCGCAGGTTCGCATAGAAACCGCTCGACCCGATGTCACCGGTCACGATCGAGGAGCCGGGAGGGGCCTGCTCACCTAGCCACTCCATCAAGGCGCGTACGCGAGCGACCTCATCGCCCCAGCGAATGATCTCGGTCTGCACGGGGCCGACCAGTAGCCCGCGCACAGCCACAACCCCCACCAACACGAGGCCGATCGTCCAGGTACCCCATGCGGCACGCGGCATGGAGCGCCATCGAGCGCGCGTCCAACACGCGGCTCGTTCGAGTGTGTAGGCGGAGAGCAACGCTGCGATCGGGATCAAGACGACGAAGAAGCGGTGGCCGGGGTAGAAGTCGCCGCCCACATAGACGACATAGGCAGCGTAGAGCATCGCCCAGGCGAAAAGCGGGCCGACGGTGCGATCGCGAATTCCCGCAACGGCGCCGAGGGCAAGCACTGGGACGTAAGCGCGGTCGGACAAGAACCCGTTGAGGTAGTGCAGTCCGCGCGCGATTGCCTCGTCGCGCAGCCCGGAGGCCTTCACGTAATAGGTATTGGGGAAGAGGTAACCAAAGTAGTCGTAGCGCCAAAGGAAGTAGGCACCGAAGACGACCGCGGTAGTCCCAAAGATCGCAACCGCACGAATCAGCGCGCGTTTCGTCTCACCGGAGCGCCAAGCCCAGAGCAGCTCGCTCACGCCTAGGACCGCAACGAATAGCGCGGCGTCGGGTCGCGTCATCATCGCGGCAGCGAGGCTGAGTGAGGCGCCGATCGCATTCCAGCGGCTCGGTTCGCCCCGCAGAAATAAACACCCCGCCAACATCGTGAAGATTAGAAGGTGAGATTCCAGCGCCTGCATTGCCCATACGGTATATCCGTTGTCGAAGACGCACAGGCCCAACGCCAGGATGATCGGCGCCGTTTGCCGTGGCCAGATCAGTCGACCGAGGCGATAGAGCAGAAAGATGTCAATGGCAGCCAGTGCGATGCTGATCGTCGTTGCGAGCCGAACGAAACCGAAGCTGGTTCCGTCGGCGATCGGATGGGCCAGCGCAAGGACCGCGACCCAGAGGAAGTTCGTGAATCCTTCGACACGCTCTCCGGGGTTGAACACGAAGCCGAGGCCCCCGGCCGCATTGCGTGCGTACTGCAATGAGATGAGCGAGTCGTCGCAAACGTTGTATCCGTATCTGCGCGACCACTCGAACGCGAACCCGGCGACCAGAAGCGCGCCGCCGACTGCCCACCACACCGCCGCATCGCGATGGCGGCCCGTGCTGGAGCGCTCCTCGTTCATTTGCGGAACTGCTTGAAGTCGGGCGGGCGCCTCTCCATGAACGCGGAGAACGCCTCCATGTTGGCGTCCGACCCCATCAGCTTGCCGAAGCCCTCCATCTCGAGCTTGCGCGCAAGCGCGACCTTGTCACCGTGCATCGCCTTCATGATGCGTTTGATTTCGACCAGCGAGTCGATTGGCCACTGCGCCATCTCGCGGGCCTTTTCGAGAGCCTTGGGCACGAGGTTCTCGTCGGGATAGGTCCGTGTCGCAATCCCGTACTCGAGCGCCTTGTCCGCGCCAAAGAACTCCGCGGTAAACAGGAGCTCGGCCGCTTGTTTGTAGCCAATCGTCGCAGGCCCCATGTAGGCGGCTGCTGCTTCGGTGACGAGGCCCAAGCTCGCAAACGGGAAGCGCATCTTCGCGCTCCGCCCAAGGTAAACAACGTCGGCGTGAAAGAGCACGGTCGCGCCAAAGCCAATCGCACAACCCTTAGCCGCACAAACCAACGGTTTATCGAACGCGCAGATCGCGTCCATCATGAGCTCGAAAGGCGGCGGCCCGTCCTGATTCATGTCCACCGCCGAAAGGTCGAGACCCGAGCTGAAATCGTCACCTGCACCAGTGAGCAAGACAACCGCCACCTTGGGATCGGAATTGGCTTCGGCAAACGCATCCCGCAGCGCCAAGAACGCTTCCGAATTGAACGCGTTACGGCGTGTGGGGCGGTTCATGGTGACGGTAAGAACGCCGTCTTCATCCAGGTCAGTCAGCACGAGGGCATCGGACATGAGGGGATGTCTAGCACATCGCCGGCGGTGAGACTGTCACTGTCACCCCCACTGTCACCGCCACTGCCACTGCCACTGCCGCGGCCGCGGCCGCGGCTAGAAAGCCCGTCCGCCCTTCTCCCGCAGCAACCGCAACAAGTTCTTCAAAACGATCGGCCGTACCTCCCCGCTCTCCAGCACGCCCGCGTGCAACAAGTGCACCGGCCTGAAGACGTGGGAGGCGGCAATGAGCTCGCCGTCTTGGCTCCAGCCGGTGGCGCCGAACTCTGAGCTCAACTCGGATGTGGGGAACCGCTTTCCGGCGGGGAGCGCGAGGCGGAACTCTGCAGGCAGGCCTGAGAAGAGGCCCTGGCGCGCGGAGCCGATGTTGGCCAGGCGGCCGCCGACGTGTTGTTCCGACAGGATCGTGCGGGGAGCACCGAAGAATTCGGCCACAGGGCCGACCGCGGCGCCAACGGCGAGCAGAGTCGCGCCTCTCCAGCACAGTTGGTGCGTCCACTCGCGCAAACGCTCGTTTCGCGTCGCCCCCGGCCGTGTCGCGATCACAGCGAGGCTTCCCGGGTCACCATGCGCGGCCGAAGATGAGAGAAGCGGCCCCTCGGCCACCTCGAAACCGTACAATCGCAGGTCGGCGGCAAGCTGGAACCCCGCGCCGTCATGCACGACGGTAGCCTTACGCGGTCGCGCTTGAACGCGGGAGTGTCTGTGTTCGACTTGGTTTCTGTCTGTCCGTGCCATCGTCCGGGCTCCCAGCCCCTCCCACGACGACCTCAGATCTTTAAACCAAGAAGGCCGCCCTGAGAGGCGGCCTTTGAGCGACAAAACGCGCAGGCCACCTCAGTCGGTAAACCAAAAAAAGTAGTTACGCAGTATGTCGCTATGAATCTTCATATCTGCCTCTATTTTACAACCACGTGCGTGGGCGTCAAGCACCCGACCAGCGCCCCGATGTAATCAGGGGAAACGCATCGGCATCACCCAAATAGATGTACGTCCAAGCGAGCATCGATCCGCCCCCGGTGACGGCGCTGACCAGCGATCGACGGTAGAGGGAACCCTCGCCGTCGTAGCCCGAAAAGTCTTCGTAGGAGTCGAACACTTCGAGCGTGGCGGCGACGTCATCGATCTCATAGAGCTCGCCATGCACCGACCCGCTATCACTGAGGATGAGGCCGGGATACCAGTCGATGTGGATCAATGATGCGCCGACGATGTGAGCCGAGCCGTGGGCGCGCCGTACGCGAGGCGCTAGCAGATCGTGGCTGCGCTCCCCGCTCATCAAAGTGCCGTACGCAAAGATCGTGGTGGGGCTAGGCGAAGCGGGGGCATCACTCGCTGCAGCAAGAAACCCATCGTAACCGTGGCCAAAACGCGAAAGCCCACGGGTCACGATCTCTCGATACTCCGGGGCAGGCGCTACAAAGTCACGCACTCGCTCGTCGCAAACGCTATAGGTGGTCGCCAGGTGAGCCCGCCCGTCGTCGGTCAGCGCCGTGACGGAGATGCGTCGGTAGTAGCCACCGGACACACCCTCCTTTGCGTCAAGGCCTTCCCAGTCGTGCACGCGGAACAGTGCCCCAGGGATTGCGGTGCCGTGACGTCGTTGGACATCGAGCGCGCCGCCGTTTCGAAGACGGGATTGATAGTGGAAGACGAGCTCGTGATCGGGGAGCCAGGCGGGGCCGAGCGGCTCGATCGACGCAGGGTCATAGCCCTTCTTGTCGCACCAGAGGGCCCAGTTCTCCTCGTCGAGATTCGAGCCGTAGGCAAAGTAGAGCACGAGGTACCATAGCAGCCCTGTTATAAAGTCGTCGCGTATCGAAGCTCGCAAGAGGAGTACCCCGTGGATCAGTTCCCGATCATGATTAGCGCTGCGTTCGTTCTCGGGCTCGGCGTCCGCTTCGTGGGCTTGCCGCCGTTGGTGGGGTTTCTGCTCGCTGGCTTTGGCCTCAACCTGGCGGGCTATGTGTCGACGCCCTCACTGCAAAGAGCGGCGGACCTCGGCGTCACCGTACTGCTGTTCACGATCGGCTTGAAGCTGCGCGTCCGCACCTTGCTAGAACCTGCGGTTTGGGCTGGCGCCACGGTCCATATGGCGCTCACCGTGGTGCTGTTCGGACTGCTTCTTCTTGCGCTCCCTTTCGGGATCCTGGGGAGCCTCGATCTCGCGACGGCAGCGCTCATCGCCTTTGCGCTGAGCTTCTCGAGCACGGTGTTCGCAGTCAAAGTGTTCGAGGGGCAAGGGCAGTCTGCCTCACTTCACGCGCGAACTGCCGTCGGCATCCTGATCATGCAGGACGTGGTCGCCGTGATCTTCCTGGCCGCCTCCAAAGGAGAGATGCCATCACCGTGGGCCTTGGCGCTATTGGCGCTCATCCCTGGGCGCCACCTCTTGAAGTGGCTCATGGAACGTAGCGGGCATGGCGAGCTTCTCTTGCTCTTCGGGATCATGATGACCTTTGCCGGATACGGGGTCTTCGAGGGCGTCAACCTGAAGGGAGATCTCGGAGCCCTCATCGTGGGCATGCTGGTCTCCGACCACCCGAAGGCCAAGGAGATGGCCGGGCTGCTGATGAGCTTCAAGGACCTCTTCCTCGTGGGCTTCTTCCTCAGTATTGGTTTGAGTGGAATCCCGAGCCTTCCGGACGTCGGCATCGCGCTGCTCCTCGTCGCCTTGGTGCCCATCAAGGTCGCTCTCTTCTTCGGCATCCTGACCCGCTTTCGCCTTAGGGCACGAACATCGATGATGACGTCCCTCAGCCTCGCCAGCTACAGCGAATTCGGTCTCATCGTCGGCGCAGTTGGCGTTTCCACGGGATGGCTCAGCGACCAGTGGCTCATGATCATCGCCGTGGGGGTCGCCACGACGTTCGTCATCGCCTCACCGGTGAACGCGGCCGCGCCCCGCATCTACGACCGCTTCCGGTCGAGGCTGCTGCGCTTCCAATCCGACAAGCGTCTCCCGGAGGAACGGCCGATCTACGTTCCCAAGGCTGAAGTCCTGATCCTGGGCATGGGCCGAGTCGGCACTGGAACGTACGACGCGCTCGTAGGGGACCTGGGAGACC
>CALJYC010000078.1 GCA_937984275.1 uncultured bacterium
ATTTGATCGTCCGCGGTGGCGTGAACATCTACCCGGCGGAGGCCGAGGCCGTGCTGCTGCAGCACCCGGCCGTGCGTGACGTGGCGGTGGTTGGGGTTCCAAGCGCAGAGTGGGGCGAGGAGGTGAAGGGCGTGGTGGAGCCCATCGCCGATGAGCCGCCGGCCGATCTGGAAAGAGAGCTGATCGACTTCTGCCGTGCCCGGCTCGCCGGCTTCAAGTGTCCCCGGAGCATCGACATCGTTGATAGGCTCCCTCGGAGCGACAACGGTAAGCTCTACAAGCGCAGGCTGCGGGAGCGCTATCGGGGAGGAATCGATGCATGAAGGTCTGAGGTTCTACATCGACGGCGGATGGGTGGACCCGATAGAGCGGCGGGCCATCGATGTGATCAATCCCGCCACGGAAAAGGCGATCGGCCGAGTGAGCTTGGGTAGCTCAGCCGACGTAGATCGAGCGGTGGCGGCCGCCAGGACCGCGTTCGCCACCTATGCGCACACCTCCAAAGCCGAACGTATCGCACTCTTAGAGAAGGTGGTCGTCTGTTATCAGGAGCGCCTCGACGATCTCGCCAAGACAATCTCGTTGGAGATGGGCGCTCCGATGTCACTCTCGACGTCGGCGCACGCACCGATGGGCTTGCTGCAGCTCAATACGACCCTGGAGGTTCTGCAAGGCTACGAATTCCAGCGAGCTCAGGGCAGCTCGCTGATCATCAAGGAGCCAATCGGTGTGTGCGGGTTCATCACGCCGTGGAACTGGCCCATGAACCAAATCATGTGCAAGGTCGCGCCCGCGCTCGGCGCGGGTTGCACGATCGTGCTCAAGCCCAGTGAGGTGACGCCCCTCAGTGCGATCATCCTGGCCGAGGTGATGCACGCCGCGGGCGTGCCTGCGGGCGTGTTCAATCTCGTCAACGGAGATGGGGCCGGCGTGGGGGTCGCGATTGCGGAGCACGCCGATGTCGACATGGTTTCGATCACCGGCTCTACGCGTGCCGGGGTGCTGGTCGCAAAGGCCGCTGCTGATTCGGTCAAGCGTGTGACCCAGGAGCTGGGAGGCAAGTCTGCCAACATCATCCTGAAGGACGCCGATCTAAAGACTGCAGTCACCCACGGCGTTGAGAAGTGCTTCGGCAACAGCGGCCAGTCCTGCACCGCACCAAGTCGCATGTTTGTGCACGAGAGCCAGCACGCCGAGGCGCTCGCGATCGCGAAAGAGGTTGCTGCGGGCCTCGAACCTGGCGATCCCGAAAGCCCCGATACAGCGATGGGTCCCGTAGCGAACAAGACGCAGTACGACAGGATTCAGGCGTTGATCCAGAACGGGATCGACGAGGGCGCCGAGCTGGTTTGCGGCGGGACGGGCAAACCCGATCGTCTGCCGACAGGTTTCTTCGTGAAGCCGACGGTTTTCGGCGGCGTGCGGAACGACATGACGATTGCGCGTGAGGAGATCTTTGGTCCGGTGATCGCGATCCTTCCGTACGAGAACGAAGAGGAGGCCATCGCGCTTGCCAATGACACTGAGTACGGCCTCTCCGGCTGCGTCTACTCGGGGGACGTAGAGCACGCGGTCGCGGTAGGGTCGCAGCTTCGCACCGGCCAAGTCCACATCAACGGCGCCAGCGCCGACTTCACGGCTCCGTTCGGTGGCTACAAGAAGTCCGGCAACGGTCGGGAGTGGGGCGTCCAAGGCTTCGAAGAGTTCCTGGAAACCAAGGCATTGATGGGGGCCCGCCCATGACGATCGACACACCCGTGATCATCGAGTCGGCGATCAACGGCGCGAGCTCCAAGAGGCGAAACCCGAACGTCCCGCGCGAGCCAAGCGAGATCATCGAGGACACCTTTCGTTGTCTCGATGCGGGCGCTGCCATCATTCACGCCCACAACTCGAACTACCAGCTCACAGGCCGGGCCGCGGCAGACGATTACCTCGCGGCCTGGCGCGTGATTCTCGAGAAGCGCCCAGGCACGCTCTGGTATCCAACGCTCTCCGGGGGTCGCGACGTTCACGAGGTTCTCCAGCACATCGAGATCATCGCCGGCGAAGTGCCGCTGCGCATCGGCGTCGTCGATCCCGGCTCCACCAACATCGGACGTCCCGACGAAGAGGGCCTACCGATCGGAGTCGTGTACAGGAACAGCTACGAAGACATCCAAACTAGCTTCGCCTTCTGCGAGCAGCACAAGCTCGGGCCCAGCCTCGCGATCTACGAGCCGGGTTTCATGCAAACCACGCTCGCGTACTTCAGGGCGGGCAAGCTGCCCCCAGGCGCTATGGTGAAGTTCTACTTCGGCGGCGAGTACGGCATGTTCGGCAAGGGACCAGGGGTGACCTTCGGGCTTCCGCCAACCGAGAACGCGCTACTCGCGTACCTCGACATGATCGAGGGCACCGGGCTCCCCTGGTCGGTCTCGGTTTGGGGCGGAGACCTCCTCGAAACCCCAATCGCGCGCCTCGCCCTCGAACGCGGTGGACATCTTCACGTCGGTCTCGAGGAGCACTCCGGCACCAGAAAGCCGACCAACGAGGACCTCGTCCGGGAGGCGGTCGAGCTCGCTCGCACGGTCGGCCGACCCATCGCGACCCCTGCCGAAGCAGCGAACCTCCTAGACCTCCCGGGCGGGAATTAACCCTTTCAAAAAGGGGTCTGACCCCTTTTCAGGTGTGGCAGGCAGGATGGAAGAGCTCTCCGAGACGCAGACCGAAACTCTGAGGACCCAGCTCGTCGCGCTGGTCGCGGAGCTCGAAGCCGCGTTGAGCGCTAGTGCGGCCTCGGCCGCTCCGGTGGTGCTCGACCAGAGCTCGGTTGGCCGGCTGTCGCGTATGGATGCGATGCAGCAGCAAGCCATGGCCAAAGCCACACGACACAAAGCCCGGCTTCGGTTGACTCAGTGCAAGGCCGCACTCTCCGCGTTCGACCGCGATGAGTACGGCCTGTGCCGCAAGTGCGAGGAGCCGATCGGCTACCCTCGACTCTCGGCCAAACCCGAGGCGCCGTTTTGCTTGGAGTGCCAGCGGGGTGTGGACGTCTAGCTATCTGTACCAGGCCTCCCGCGCCGTCGAGGTCAACTACTCCGCCGCTGCAGCTCGCGACGCCTGACGGTCAACAGTGCCGGTCAGCTCGCCGAGGACGGACCACGCGACCTCTTGACGGTTTACGTCCAGGAGATGGGGGTGTGTCATTTCGTGCAAGGGGCCCGTGAGTTTCTTTGGTTTGGAGGTGTAGGTCTTGCCGTTGACGTAGTCTCCGCCGACTCCGTGAAGAACGTCGAGGTAGCGTTTGGCCCCGACGGAGACGTGTTGATCCATGCCGATGACTCGACCGATCGTGGGCATGAACTTGGTAAAGAGAAACCGCTTGAAGCCTGTCGTATGGCGCGCGGCATTCGTGCTGAGGTTGGCGCCGGGGGACACCGTGAAGATGGAAATACGGTCGCCGAACCGGCGAGCCATCGCGGCGGTCCACCAGGATGTGAACACCTTGGTCGTCGCGTAGTAGCGGGTCGCATTGAACTTCTCCGGCTTGGCGCCCTCGACGAAATTGATCATGGCATCGTGGAGATCGGTGCCGAAGTCCTGGGGAGCATCGGTGGCGAAGTCGTAGAGCTTCATGTCCATCATCGCCGGCAGGTCGTTATTGGCCCCCTCAGAGCCCGCGATCACCACGCGAGCGTGGTCGGGAAGAACGCCGGCGTCGAGGAGGCGGAGGGTCAGCACGTGATGGCCGATGACCGACGAAGCAAAGGCAACCTCGAGGCCGTCCGCGGTCTTGTTCATGACGTCGCCAGACACCATTCCTGCGTTCAACAAGAGGCTGTTGATGACCCAGCCGCGTCTCTCGATCTCGTCGCTCGCGGCCTTGGCGGATTCGACGCTCGACACGTCTACTTCGAGGGTTTCGAAGGGATCGGAACCCACGCGCTCAGCGAGCGCTCGTCGCGCGCCCTCCGCTTTTGCGAGGGTGCGGCACGCCAAGATGACGCGGGCATAGCCGGCTTCAGCAAGCTGGGCGGCTGCCTCGAAGCCGAGGCCTGAGTTGGCCCCGGTGACGAGGGCTGTTTTGTCTGCAAACTGATCGGTTGATGTCATTGTCATGCTCCGTTATGGACCGAGTGGTCCAGAATGTTACAAAAAAAGAGACTAGGCTCGGATGTTCTTCAGAATTTGCTCGGATACGAGCTTCAAGTCCTTGTATGGAACGCGCGCCTTGCTCATCGGGCCAAGCCCCATGGCGCTGTTCGTGAGATGCCAGGACACCGCATCAATATCGTCCACGTGGGCCTCACCCTTGCTCTCGGCAACCTCCAGGGCTTTGGCGAAACCCTTCCGGAGATTCTTGACGAACCGGTTCACGATCTTCGCGACTTCCGGGTCGTGAGGGGCAAGCTCGATCGCGGAGTTGATCAATAGGCAGGAGCGATACGGCTTTGTGGTCATGCGACGGGCCATCCCATCGAAATAGTCCTCGATCGCCGACAGGCCACCATCGGGCGCACTCAACTGTGCGACGACGGATCCTACGCCCATTTCGTAGTAGTGCCCGAGACTGGCTAGGAAGAGACTGTGCTTGTCGCCGAACGTGTCGTACAGGCTCTGCCGACCGATCTGCATCGCATCGAGCAGGTCCCGCATCGAAGCAGCCTCGTACCCCTGCGCCCAAAAAAACTCCATCGCCCTTTCGAGCACAACCTCCCGATCAAATTCTTTCGCCCGAGCCATCAACAACCACCATAAAGATTCCAGACCAATAGGTCAAGAACCCCAAAAAGGGGTCAGACCCCTTTTTGAAAGGGTTAATTCGCGCTCGGGTTTAGAATTTCCCGCTGTTGGCCCACTCTTCACGAGGCGCGATCGTCTCCACGTTGCTCCAGTGTTCGACGATTTGGCCTCCTGCGAGCCGCCAGAGGTTGAACACCGCGACGGCGTCGTCGTCTTGAACCGACTTCGAGTAGCTCACGACGAAGTTGCCCTGACCGATCAGCTTGAACACGAATTCACAACGTACACCGGCGCTCTGGGCTTCCTCGATCCGCTCCCGGCATGCCGCGCGCCCATCGGCCAGGCCAACCGCATGCTGAATCAACTCCTCTGCCACGTAGTCATCGAAGCGTGCGAAGTCGCGGTTCTGCAGGACCTCCGTCATGAAGAGTCGGACCGTTGCCTTGTTCGCCTCGGTCTTTGGCAGATCGGTGATCTCCGTCATGCCGTCGATTTGCGTGTGCCCCGAAGGCCCCGGACCCTTGAACGCGCTGATGACATCCCAATGCTCGATGATCCTGTCGTCCTCGTCGGTGTCGAACAGATCCATGGTCACCCACTCGTGCTGACCCTCGTTCAGCGACTGGTACACGTGAAGGAACACATAGCGCCCATCCTCGAGAGCTCGAACGATCTCGATCTCCCGCTTGGGATTGCGTAAGATGAACGGCTCGAAGAACGCCACGAAGCCCTCGACGCCATCGCGAACCCCCGCGCTGTGCTGTGTGTAGCGCGCACCCGTGTGCGCAGCCATGGCTTCTCGAGCCCGGCCGTCGCGGATCCCCTCCAAGTACAAGGCCTTCGCGTGCTCGAGCTTTGCGGACATCGGTGATCAGGATGTCCGCGTTCGCCCAACTTTGCTAGTGTCTGCGCCACCCAACGAGAGGAAGCAGGAAGATGAGCGGTATCGAGGAACTATTTGGTCTGAACGGGCGCGTTGCCGTGGTCACGGGGGCCTCGTCGGGCCTCGGGGTTGGGTTCGCGCGGGCGCTGGCACAGGCGGGTGCGAACCTCGTCTTGGCGGCACGGCGAGCGGATCGCCTGGAGTCCCTTGCGGCGCAGCTCGGGGAAGCAGGGGCCGAAGTCCTGCCCGTTGCATGCGACGTCACGGACCCCAACCAAGTCGAAGCGCTCAAAGACGCGTGTCTCGAACGCTTCGGAAGAGCGGACATCCTGGTCAACAACGCCGGCACCACTGAAATCGTCCCGGCGGAGAATGAAAGCGAAGAGGCTTTCCTCCGAGTTCTCAACGTCAACCTCAACGGCGCGTTCTACTGCGCGCAGCGATTCGGCCGCGTCATGCTCGAGGCGGGGCAGGGCTCGATCATCAATGTCGCGTCGATTTTCGGTTTCGTGGCCTCCGGCTCGATTCCCCAGGCCGGCTACGTGGCCTCGAAGGGCGCCGTCGTGAACCTGACCCGCGAGCTTGCTGCCCAGTGGGCGCGCCGGGGCGTGCGCGTCAACGGGATCGCGCCTGGCTTCTTCCTGTCGGAAATGACCGAGGAGATGTTTTCCGACGAGCGCTCGATGACGTGGTTGCGCCGGAAGACTCCGGCGGGCCGTCCGGGAGAGGTCGAAGAGCTCGCCGGCGCCGTGATCTTTCTTGCCTCGGATGCCTCGAGCTACGTGATCGGTCAGACGATTGCGGTCGACGGCGGTTGGACGGCCATCTAGCCCCGCCTCAGCGGTCCTTCCGGATCTGGCGCATCCTTTGGAGCGCTTCGAATTTTGCCGGGTCGACCGGATGGGCGGTGACCGTTCCCGTTGCGAAAACCCGCTCGAACGCCGCGTCGACGAGCGCGACCGGCACGCGCGCCGTGCCGAAGACCTGACCCTTGATCTCCACGGGCGCGGTCTCCGATGACACGTCCTCTTCCACCCTGGTTCGGTCCGCCAGGCACAGCAGATGCGTCTCGGCCGCGATGTGACCCGTGGCGAACTGAATCTCGATGTGCTTCGTGAAATGCGGGTGACGCATCAGGGCGCCACGAGCAGTGGCCCCCACCGTGTCGAGTTGAGTGCTCACGAACGCGGGCCCGAGAGTGCCGCCTGGTTCGACGAGCTTTGCGTGCTGACTTCCGGGAAGGGTATGCAGCGGGTCACGTGACTCGAGCCATACCACGTTCTTCGACAGGTGAATGGTGAAGCCAAACATGTCGAAGCTGTCGTCGTCCGGACTGGTCTCTGCGTACAGTGCGCGCCAACGCTCGAGCTCGGCGGCGTCCATCAAGGGGACGTCTGCAATCGAGTGGGCGCGCGCGACGAGACGGTCGGTGCCCTCGAACCGCGTGGTGAGCTGCCACGATTTCCCCTCTGACCGATAGGTTGCCTCAAAGGGGATGGCCTCTTCGAGCCTGAGCCCTTGCTGCATCGAAACGTCGACCGAACAGGGAAATGTCCGCGCGTGCTCGTGGGCGGTCACCCGTTCCACGATCGGAAGAGTGCGTACGAACGCATGGTGTCCGCCGTGCAAGCGTCCCGGAGGTCCTTCGAGCGCGGCGCCAAAACGCATCACCCCGTGGGCCCGAACCTGTCCCCCGTCGTGGTCGGCCTCGTCGAAGTCGATGATGAGGCGGCTGAGTGCGTCGTGGATAGGCATTTCAACTATAAACAGCGCGAATGGTTAGATAGTCAATCACAATGAGTCGAAGGGAGGAAGCGAGCCTATGCTTCGGTCATGCAAGAATCGCTCGCGCGCAACGGCGCGGCCCGGGTTGGCTTCGCCAAGGGATGGTACCTCGTCAGCTGGAGCACCGATCTCGAGCCCGGTGGCGTAAAGCCGCTTCGCTACTTCGGGAAGGATTACGTCCTGTTTCGGGGTGAGGATGGGACCCCGACATTGCTCGATGCGCATTGCCCCCACCTCGGCGCGCATCTGGGGTACGGCGGGCGGGTCGAGGGCAACGACATCATCTGTCCGTTCCACGCCTGGCGCTTCGGGTCCTCCGGTCGCTGCACCGAGGTACCATACGCATCTCGCATACCTCCTCGCGCCGCGGTCAACGCGTATCGGGTTCAGGAACACAGCGGGATGATCGTAGCGTACTTCGGCCCGGCAGGCTCCGAGCCGGAGTACGAGGTTCCCGCGATCGAGGAGATGGACGACCCCGCGTGGACCCCGCTCCAGCAGGCCCACATCGAGATCGCCACGCATCCTCGCGAAGTGATCGAGAACATTGCGGATCTCGCGCACTTCATGCCGGTGCACAACACCCTCATCGACGACTTCAAGGTGATCATCGATGGGCCACGCGCGACCCAGCGCTCGCTCGGCCGCGGCCACAATCTCAAGGGCGAGCCGATCCCTGTCGTCTCCGTCGCTACGTATCATGGTCCCGCGATCCAGTTCACGCGCCTCGAGTGGGCCTACGACATGGTGTTGATCAACGCCCACACTCCGATCGAGGACAACAAGCTTCTTCTGCGTTTCGGCGTCATCCTCAAAGCAGGCGAGGGCGTGACCCTTCCGCCGGCGGTCCTGGAGGCGCACGTTGCCGCTGCGCGCAACGGCTACTTCGAGGATGTGGCGATTTGGGAGAACAAACGCTGGCGCGACCACCCGATCTTCGCAGATGGTGACGGCCCGATCGGGGAGGTTCGGAAGTGGTATACTTCCTTCTACCCCGACGCTGCCGCGCCTTGATGAGAGAGTGATGTCCACGCCCACCGAAGACCGCTACCTGATCGTCTCGACCGACGGCCACGCGGGCCTTTTGCCAGAGAAATACCGGGACTACGTCGACCCGCAGTACCGTGACCTCTTTGACGAGCACGTTGCGGCAGAGGTCGCCATGCGTGCCGCGCGAGAAAAAGACTTCCTGATCAAGGACTTCAACGAGAAGTGGCGAAGCGGGAACGAGAGCAAGCTCGCGGCGGCCTGGGATTCCGACCTTCGCACCGAGGTCATCGACGACGATGGCGTCGTGGCTGAAGTCTTGTTCCCGGACGGAATCACCGAGCGCAACGCGCCGCCATTCGGTGCGGGCCTCAGCCTCAAGCCCTGGGGGGTCGAACCGAAGCTGCAATGGGCGGGGGCGCGCGCCCACAACCGCTGGATCGCCGAGTTCTGCCAAATGTCGCCGTTGCGGCGCGTTGGTCTTGCGATTGTACCGATGCTCTACGACGTCGAGCAGGCCGTGCAGGAGGTCGTATGGGCGAACGACAATGGGCTCAAGGGCATCTTGATCCCGGCGTTGATGGGTGACTACGACCCCTACAATCATCCGAAGTACCACCCGGTCTGGCAGGCGTGCGAAGAGCGCGGCATGATCGTGCACAACCATTCCGGACCGTCTCCTGATTACAACTTCGAGCTTCCGGGCGCGATGGGCGTCTTCCTCGTCGAGTTCGCCTGGTGGGCGGCCCGTCCCCTTTGGCACATGATCTTCGGCGGCGTCTTCGAGAAGTTCCCCAAGCTCAAGTACTGCCTCACCGAAGTGAGCGAGTTCTGGGTGCCTTCGATGCTCGAAATGATGGACGTCCGCGCGTCGGTGAAACACACCAGCGGCAAGCTCGGCGACTTCCGCTCCAACCTTACGTTGAAGCCGAGCGAGTACTTCGACCGAAATTGTTGGCTCAGCGCTTCGGCGCTGTTCGATGAGGGCAGCACCGCCGTCCGTCACGAGATCGGGATGGACAACATCATGTGGGGCACGGACTTCCCGCACCCCGAGGGCTGTTGGCCGCACACCCGCGAGAAGATGGTGCAGTACATGACGGGCATCCCGGAGGACGAGCTCACGAAGATACTCGGAACGAACGCGATCGCGTGTTACGACCTCGACGCGGCAGCGCTAGGCGAGATCGCAGGCCGAGTGGGTCCCGAGAAAAGTCTCTTCGTCGTACAAGCAAGTTAGGAGCAACGAAGATGGCGCGCTTACGTTATGTGAAGAACAGCTCCGGGGACGCCCCCGCAAAGGCCGGTGGATCCAAAATCCGCCATTCGGTCCAGTCGATTCGCGCGTTCTACGAGACGGAGCCGGAGATCGCGAAAGCGCTCTTGCCCCGGCCCCTCGAGCCATCGCCGACCGCTGAGATCTTCGTCCAGTTTGCGAATGTCGCCATGCATCTGTCGGAGGAGCGGACCGTGGAGATCGGCGCCGCCACCGTGGGCGTCGGATGTTCGTACGAGGGACGCCCCGGTTACTACGTGCTCGCGATGCCGATGGAAGGCGAGTTCGTCGTCATTGGAGGCCGTGAGAAGTATGGCGAGCCGAAGAAACTCGCCGAGACCGCGTTCTCGATCGATGGCGATCGTGTGAACGCGAAGGTGACGCGACACGGGGTGACCTTTCTCGAGCTCGACGGAAAGCTCGGCGAGCCTTCGGATGGCCCGAAGCAGTTCACGGAGCACTTCTATTGCTACAAGGCGCTCCCTGCGGCCGTTCCCGACGCGAACGACAACGGCGGATTCGATGGCGACGTGTTGTTGACGATGCTCACATGGGAGCGTGACTACACCTCGGTGCGGCACATCGAGGACGGCCGAATCATTCTCCGCGAGGCTCCCCGCGACCCGCTCATCGACGTGCCCGTCAAACGACTCCGCCGCATGGAGTTCGCCGAAGGATCTTCGAGGACGGGCGGCGAAGTCTTGCGCTCGGTGCCTGGCGAGTGGCTGCAGCCCTTCCTCGTTCAGCGATACGACGATCCGCAGGAAGGCATCGAGGTCGCTCTCGGGTCGGAACGGCAGTCCTAGAATGCGTGATTTCTCGCACAAGGTGGCGGTCGTCACCGGAGGCGCGAGCGGCGTCGGGCGCGCCATTGCGGCCCAGCTGGCCAGTGAAGGCGCGAAGGTCATCATCGCGGACGTCGACGCGGACGCGATCGCACAGACCAGGGATGAGCTCGCGAGCCAAGGCCTAACCGTCGACGGCATGGAGGTCGACGTCACCCGTGCCGAGTCGGTCGATGCCCTCGCAGAACGGGTGTTCGCCAAGTACGGCAACGTGCACCTGCTGTTCAACAATGCGGGCGTAGGCATCAAGGAAGCGAAGCGCCGCATCTGGACAATTCCCGAGAAGGATTGGCAGTGGACCTATTCGGTGAACGTCATCGGCGTCACCAACGGCATTCGAGCCTTTGTGCCCACCATGCTCGAGCGGGGAGAGGAGGGGCACGTCATCAACACCTCCTCGGGGAACGGGGGCATCGCCTCGTTGCCAACGACCCCGGTGTACGCGTCTTCGAAGGCCGCCGTCACCAGCCTAACCGAGGTCTTGCACTTCCAGTTCCTGATGGACGACGCGAAGCTCCAGGCCCATGTGCTTTTTCCGGGGCCGTATCTCGTCAATACCAACATCCTGAATTCGGACCGTGTCCGGCCGGATGCGTTCCGCATCGAGGGGCAGGCGCCCGCCACCTACGTGGACATGAAGGCACTCGCCGAAAGCGCGGGCGTGGAGTTCAAGCTGACCGAGCCTGAAGAGGTGGCCGACATGGCCATCGAAGGCATTCGCGATGGCCGCTTCTGGATTCTCTCGAAGCTTGGAAAGAGCGACGAACGCCTGCGGGCGCGCACCCAGAGCATTCTCGAGCGCGAGAACCCCGAGCCGACTCAATGATGAAGGCGCTGCTGGAAACGCAGAGAGCGGCCTTCGTCGCGGAAGGCTTCGTGAGCGCCGAGACGCGCCTCGATCGCTTGGAGCGCGCGCTTTGCATTCTCCACGACAATCAGAATGAGATCGCCGACACGATCGACCAGGACTTCGGTAATCGCTCCCGTCATCAGTCACTGATGTCGGACATCTACGGCACGATGGAGAGCTTGAAGTACGCCAAGAAGCACGTCCGGCGCTGGATGAAGCGGGAGAAGCGGAAAGTGGGCATGCCCCACCTGCTTTTCGGCGCCAAGGCAGCGGTGGAGTATCGGCCCAAGGGCGTCGTCGGCATCGTCGGCACGTGGAACTTCCCCATCAACACAATCTTCTCCCCGTTGACTGGCGCGCTTGCTGCGGGCAACCGTGTGATGCTCAAGTTCTCGGAAGGGGCCCCCGCGACCGCAGCACTGCTGGAGCGCCTCATCGCCAACAGTTTCGAAGAGGCCGAGATCGCCTGTGTGTCAGGAGGACCCGACGTTGCCGCAGCCTTCTGTTCGCTGCCGTTCGACCACCTCTGTTTCACGGGGTCGCCCAACGTCGGCAAGCTCGTCATGGCGGCGGCCGCCGAGAATCTGACGCCCGTGACGCTCGAGCTTGGCGGGAAGTCTCCGGTGATCATCGCGCGCGACGCGAAGCTCGAAGACGCGGCGGTTCGCATCATGACGGGCAAAGCCCTCAACTCCGGGCAGGCTTGTCTTGGTCCCGACTACATCATGGTCGCCGAGGATCAGCTCGAGGACTTCATTCGGCACGCGACGGAGTGGACAAGCGAGATGTTCCCCGCCGTGCTCGACAACCCGGATTGCTGTGCCGTGATCAATGAGCGCCACTACCGCCGGCTGCGTTCGTATGTGGACGAAGCCAGGTCCGCCGGCGTCGACGTGCGAGAGATCAACCCGGCTGGGGAAGACTTCAGCGGCCAGGAAGGCGCCTACAAGATCCCCTTCACCTTCGTCGTCAACCCCGGCGACGACCTGAAGATCATGCAGGAGGAGATCTTCGGCCCATTGATGCCAATCAAAACGTACAAGGCCCTCGAAGAGTGCACCGCCTATATCAATACGCATCCTCGCCCCCTCGGCCTTTACATCTTCAGCCAGGACCAGGCGACCCAGCGCCGGTTGCTCGACGGCACAATTTCGGGAGGCACCTGCATCAACGACGTGATGGTGCACGCGGGCTTCGAGGACCTGCCTTTCGGGGGTGTCGGGGCGTCGGGCATCGGCGCGTACCGCGGGTTTGACGGGTTCAAGACCTTCAGCCATCCGCGCGCGGTCTACAAGCAGGGCTGGCTCAACCTGCAGCGGCTTTCCGGAATGGT
>CALJYC010000079.1 GCA_937984275.1 uncultured bacterium
CTTGGCAAGCCCTTCCGGCGTGTAGAAGCACTCGTGCACCGCGACCTCGGCACCTTTGGCGTGCTTGATGTACCAGTTGTTGGGCGCGGAATCCCCGCCGAAGACGAAGCTTCGTTTACCCCAGTCCATTCGAAAGCTCACCGAGCCGTCGAGGGCGTGAATCGCCGGGAACTGGGTGACCTTCACGCCGTTCTTGTCATAGATGACCTGGACCTTCTTGTAGTCGAACTCCTGGACCTCGGCGCGACCGCCGTTGTCGGGAAAGCTTCCCTTTCGGCCTTCGATGTCCCAGGCCCAGGCTTTGACCTGGTTCTCGACGAACGCTTTCGTGCCGAGCTCAGGCTTGGAGCCCGTCGGACCGTAGATGTAGAGTGGCGTGTAGCGCCCGTTCATCCAACCCCCGATGTAAAGCGGCGCGAAGTCGCCCGCATGATCGGAGTGCAGATGACTCAAGAAGACCGTATCGACTTGCGACCAATCGGGCTGGAGCGCCGCAAGGTTCTCCATGGTTCCCGTCCCGAGGTCGAACATGAACTTGTCACCGTTGCCAAGCTCGACGTACCAGCCCGATGCCTTGGTCTGCTTTTGAATCACTTGGGGCATCCCGGTGCCGAGCGCGATGATGCGCATCTCATTCGGCCCGAGCTTCTCTGTGTTCGGAAAGAAGTCCTGCGGGTAGACGCCGTCGCGAATCGGCATGAGCTGCCGGCCGTTGGGCAAGCGCGTCTTCTGCGCCTTGCTGCTCGGCTGCGCGCCCTTCTTGTCGCGCTTCTTTGCCTGCGCGACAGGGGTTCGCATGAGCTCGGGGCCGTACGTCAGGACGCCAGCCGCTCCGACGGCGAGGGCCACACCGCATACCAGCCCAAGTAAGAATCGGCTTCTCATCGGATTCCCTCCTTATGTGAGTCGGTTACACCAACTTGAGACCAGTGATAGCTTGCGGCGAGAACGGGAACTGCCGTTTGGGGTTTCATTTGGATTCTCCTAACTGCTGAGCAAACGCACCTGGCGTCGTACGAGACGAAGGCGTGAGTCGAAGGACTCGTCCATGTGAATAGCCCACTCGCTCATCAGGTACACGGCCAAGAGATCTCCTCTGGCCCGCGCCTCGGCTGGCGTGAAGCCGATTTCCTCGAAGAGGCCGGACACGAAGTCGAGGCGCTTACGGAGGACGCGTCGCAGTACCTTTGCAGCCTTCTTGTCGCCCTCGGCCCAAGACCGGACTGCTGGATCGTAACGGGTGCGATTGGCTGTGAGGATCTCCTCGGCGACCGTCAGCAGGCGCCTCTGAGGGCCAGCGCGTCCGGTCTTCTCGAGCTGGATCACCGTGTCGGTCATCTCACGCTCCCACCAGTCGAGCATGGAATCGAGCAGGTACTGTCGGTCATCGAAGTGCCAATAGAAGCTCCCGCGACTGACGCGCAATTCTTGCGCCAAGGTAAGCACCCGGACGCCACCGACGCCGCGCGTACGGAGGAGCTCCATGGCGGCGCGGAGCCAGTCGTCCTTGGTCAGTGACTTCTTCGGCGGCACGGCAGGGCAGAACCGTACACTTGTGTCTTGATTTCTACAAGCGACGGTGGGAGGCTCGTCGACCTCGGGAGGCAGCATGGGAAAACGACGAACTGCAATCGGTGCGCTGGCGCTATCGCTCGCCGCGATGACGATCGGTTACTTCATCGGCGTGAGTTTTCACGAGCCACAGGTCGCCCAGGCCGCGGGTGGCGAGGTGAAGACCAAGACCGGACCGGCGCCAAAGCGCTATGTCTACTACCCCGGAACGGAGCAGTTGCGGAAAGACGAGATTCGCATGACCGCGTGCGGAACGGGAATGCCGGCGGCGCGCCACGGTCAGGCAGCGAGCTGCTTTCTGATCGAGCTTGGCAACGGGGACAAGTTCCTCTTCGACCTCGGCACGGGGTCGATGGCGAACGTGGGCGCCTATATGATCCCGTATGACTTTTTGACGAAGGTCTTCCTCAGCCACCTGCACACCGACCATTGGGGCGACCTCGGCCCCCTCTGGGCCGGTGGATGGACCGCAGGGCGCACGAAGCCTCTCGAGGTTTGGGGCCCGAGTGGTGCACGCGAAGACATGGGCACCAAGTACGCGGTCGAGCACTTCTTGAAGACCTACAACTGGGACTACATGACGCGAGCGGCAGTGATCACCCCCGTCCCCGGACAGATCATCGTTCACGAGTTCGACTACAAGAAAGAGAACCAGGTCATCTACCAGAAGAACGGCGTGACAATCCGTTCGTTCCCCGCGATTCACACCGGTGATGGTCCCGTGAGCCTGATCCTCGAGTGGAAAGGTTACAAGATCGTGTACGGCGGCGACACGATGCCCAACACCTGGATGCTCAAGTACGCCAAGAATGCCGATATCGTGATTCACGAAGTGATGCCGATGCCGGCAGACATGGTGAAGTTCTACAATCAGCCGCCACAGCTCGCGATACGGGCATCATGCGGCTTCCATACTTGCGCACCTGCTTTTGGGAAGATCATGAGCCAGCTAAAGCCGCGGCTCGCCGTCGCCTTCCACTGGTTCAACGAAGAAGGGACTCGCTACCACCAACTCGAGGGCATTCGAGAAACCTACGATGGCGAGCTTTCGATGGCGACCGATAACCTGGTCTGGAACATTCGCAAGAACGAGATCATCGAGCGTATGGCGGTGATCACCGAAGAGGCTTGGGCGGTGCCTGGAGCCACCAAGCAGCCTGGCCCTGATCGCACCCGCAAGAGCGAGTACACCCCATGGACGCTCGGCCACGTCTACGACACGAGCGACGTCGAAAAGGAAACCGTCGACGAGTTCAACAAAGAGTTCAAACTCAAGCCCGCCCCCTACAAACCCCAAAAACCCGAATAGAAAAAGGGGACAGTCCCCTTTTTGAAAGGGTTAATCGGCCGAGATTGTCATGACTCGATTCACACGAACCGCCCGGCGACCACCAACGTCGGTGACGGCCATTGTCCTCGTCGCCATGGCCACGTGGTCCTTGGCCAATTGCAAGCCGACTTCCAAGACGGAGCTCGCCAAGCGGCCGAACATTCTGCTCATCGTGGCCGATGACATGGGGTACTCCGACATCGGCGCATACGGCGGAGAGATTGCAACACCGGCGCTCGACGCCCTAGCGAAGGAAGGCCTGCAACTCAGCAACTTCCACGTGCTGCC
>CALJYC010000080.1 GCA_937984275.1 uncultured bacterium
TGGCGCTACCTCGCGCACTTGCAAGGCCGGATGCACGAAGCCAGCACGTTGATCCTGGGACCCTCGGGCACCGGCAAAGAGCTCGTCGCGAGCGCGATCGGCCTGTCTTCATTCATTCCGTTCGATGATCAGCGCAGCCGCTTCGCCCGTGACTTTCGCACCTCGTTCCACCCGCTTCACCTTGCCGCGATGTCCAAGACCCTGATCGAATCCGAGCTTTTCGGGCACAAAAAGGGCGCGTTTACCGGAGCGAGCGCGGACCGAATGGGTCACCTCGAAGGCAGGTCCCCAAGCGAGACGATCTTCCTGGACGAGATCGGCGAGCTCGACCCGGAGGTCCAGGTGAAGCTCCTCAGGGTGCTTCAGTCGCGGACATTTCATCGATTGGGCGACACCGAGCCAAGAAGCTTCGGCGGCAAGGTGGTGGCTGCGACCAACCAAGACTTGTCGCGCGAGATGGCGGCCGGCCGATTCCGCGAGGACCTTTATTACCGCCTTTGCTCCGATGTCATCCGCACCCCGTCGTTGCAGGAGCAGTTAGCTGGCAACGTCGACGAGCTAGCCCACCTGGTGACGGTGCTGCTGCAACGCAACCTGGGCTCGTCAGACCAGGCCAGTTTCGAAGAGATCATGTCCGGTATCGAAGAGGGCGTCGGCTACGATTACTCCTGGCCGGGCAACATCCGCGAGCTCGAACAGTGCGTCCGCAACCTCTTGATTCACGGCCACTACCTCCCACTGGCTGCCCGGAGCCAAGGAGGCACCCTCGACCCCCTCTTCGACCAAATGCGTGCAGCGAACGCTACCCTCGACCACGTAGTCTCCACCTACACCACCTGGGTCTACACCCAACAAGGCACCTACACCCGCGCCGCCAAACGCCTAAAAGTAGACCGCCGCACAGTAGCCAAACACACAGGGGACACTCTCCCCCCTCCCAACCAATCGAAATAACACAGCTTCTCCGCCGAAGATCGCAACGGCTTCTTTGCCGCGTTGCTCAGGAAGAGCCGAGAAGCATGCTGAGTTGGTGCTGCGATCTTTCTCGCAGAAGTGGTCCGATATCGGGTATTTAGGAACCCGGAGAGTGTCCCCTTCTGCGACAACGGTGCGGCTGTTTACGCCTACGGGTTGGGTGATTGGGACATTGCATGTGCCCGAGGGGGTGGGGTTGTTGCCGTTTCTCAATGGTGATGAGGCATTTTTTCGGATGACGAACGTGAGCTTGCCTGAGCAGCCTCGGTCGATTCCGTTTCTGGCGTTGCAGCGCAAGGCCGTGCTCATCGTCGTGCCGGGGGAGGACGCGTTGCTCGGACTTCATGAGCACGACCGGCGCAAGCGGCATGAGGTTGCATGCCTCTTTGATGGTGGGCTGGTGATGGGGACGTTGCCGTTGCCAAAAGGCGTGCGCGTGTCCGACGAGCTCATGCAGTCCGAGGAGTTTTTCGCGATTGAGGATTGCACCCTCGGCATCGATGCGTCACCTGAACCCGTGATGGAAGCAGAAGAGTTGGTGTTCGTGCACGCTGCCGAGATGTTCGGCGTCGCAGAGTTAGAAGCCGAATGATCGTTCGCAACGGAACCGGCTTCGAGCGTGCGCTCAAGGTCTTTGTCCTGCGGAACTGGGCGCTGATCCTCACGGTCGTACTCACCGAGCAGGCGATCGTCGTCATTTCCCGATACACGAAAGTGCTCGAAACCGACGTGTTCTCGGCGACCGCGATTGGTTTGATTGCGACCGTGGTCGGCATTTTCATCGTGTTTCGATTCAACGAGGCGTATCAGCGTTGGTGGGAAGCACGGACGCTGTGGGGCGCGCTCGTCAACGATAGCCGCAGCCTCGCTCGCGAGATCATCACGCTGCTCACACCGGATCGCGTGCCGAGCATCGCCTCCGACGAGGATGCCGCGAAGCTCCACGCGGAACTGGTCTATCGACACCTGGCGTACTGCAATGCGCTCCGCCTCTCCCTACGAGGACAAGACACCTGGGAAGAGCTCGCCCCTTTCCTCGGAGCCGACGAGCTCAATGAGCTGAACAAGTACGCGAACAAGCCTACGCGATTGGAAAATAGCCAAGGGGAGCGCCTCGCTCAGGTGGTCGGCACAGATACCGCACAGCAGGTCCTGTTGATGCAGTTCGACTCGACGCTGAACCGTCTCTTCGACATCCAGGGCGGCTGCGAGCGGATCAAGAACACTGCGTTTCCCGACGAGGTTCGCTTCATTTCACGCGGCCTGGTGTGGCTCAGCGCCGTTGCGGTCCCCATCGCGTTCCTCAGCGCCGACCGAGAAATCCGCGCCATCGAGGTCTTAGCGGTGATCATGATCAGCCTCAGTTTCATGGTAGTCGAGCAGCTCGGCGCCTCACTCAAGAACCCGTTTGAGAACGAGGACAACGACACCCCGATGACGGCCCTCTGCCGCACCATCGAGATCGACCTGCGCCAGCAACTCGGCGAAACGGAGATCCCCCCGCCCCTCGAACCAGTCGGTGGCGTCTTGATGTGAGCCCCGTCAGTCGTTCAACGCCGAGCGCATGACGTCGAGCGGCGGCTCGAAGCCCGTCCACATCTCGAACGCAATCGCGCCCTGATGGAGCAGCATCCCGAGGCCATCGACTATAGTGAGGCCGCGTTCTTCGGCGAGGGCGAGCACCGATGTCTTGAGCGGCTCGTAGACCATGTCAACGACCGCCGCGTCAGTCGGAAGCAGGTCGATCGGAAGTGAAGCAGCGAATTCGAGTGCGCCAGGATTCGATTCAAGCGTCGCGCTCGTCGCTTGAACGAGCAACGTCGCGGCTTCGAAACATCCAGCCGCCTCACTGAGCGGAGCCGATTCCAGATTGCATTCGACGTGTTCCCCCAACGATTGGCGGAGCGCTTCACTTTGCTCGGGCCTTCGGGAAAGCACCGTGATCTCAGCAGCGCCCGCGTCGCCGAGCCCAACGACCGCTGCGCGCGCCGCGCCCCCCGCACCAACCACTACGATGCGCGCGTTCCCAAGCTGTACGCCGGCTTCTTCGAGGGAGCGCACCAGCCCTGCAGCGTCGGTGTTGTGCCCAACGTATCGCCCGTCCCCCCGGACGACGGTGTTGACGGCTCCGATCGCCCGCGCTGCCGGAGCGACCTCGTCGATCAGTGTCATGATCGCCTCCTTGTGAGGCACCGTCAGGTTGTACCCGTCGATCGCAGCTTCGTGCTTCTGCCGAACCGCCTCCGCCAGATCGCTCGAGGGGACCTCGAAGCGCTCGTACCGGAGCTCGATGCCGAGCGAGCGGGCCGCCGCCTCGTGCATCTGAGGAGATTTCGAGTGCGCCACCGGCCAGCCGAAGATCCCTAAGCGGATCGCGTCACTCATGACTCTCGACTTTCGCACCGAACTCCCCATCGGACACTCGGACGCGCAGCCGGTCGCCTTCCTTCACCTCCGACTGGCTCCGAACCGCGCGACCTGTCGATTCGTGAAGCGCGATCGCGTACCCACGCTCGAGCACCCGCAACGGAGAAAGCGCGTCCAGCTGCGCGCAGAGCTCGGCGTACGAGGCGCGCGCCTCGCGCACCATGGGTCGCCCTCGGCCCTGTAACGTGAACCGCAGAGCGACCAAGCGTTCGCGCCGGCGGCGAACTGGCAAGCGGCCAGCGTCCCTCAGCCTCGCCGTCCATGCAGCGAGCTGGCGTTGATCCCGCCGCAGGACCGAGCGTGGATCCTGGCGCATCAGGCGTTCGTGAAGCTCCGCCAGCCGTTCGTGAATCGGCGCGATGACGCGGCGAGCCCCGTAGAGTGGGCGCAGCAAGCGTTCGAGCCGAAGCCGAAGGCTGCCGACCACGTTGTCCAGCGCTTGGCTGAGCCGCCGTTCCAAAGACTGCACGTCCCGCACCAACGCCTCGCGCTCCGGCACGACGATTTCGGCAGCATTCGACGGCGTTGCGGCTCGCACGTCGGCGACCAAATCCGCGATCGTCACGTCGACCTCGTGCCCGACGCCGCTCACGACGGGAACCCGGCAGGCCGCGATCGCCCTGGCTACGCCTTCGTCGTTGAACGCCCAACGGTCCTCCGCAGAGCCGCCACCCCGCGAAACGATCACCACGTCCAAATCGCCGACTCGTTGAATCAGCTCGAGCGCCGACACGATGCTCCCTGGCGCGTCCTCGCCTTGCACGCGGCAGTCGGCGACGAGGATCTGAACGGGGCACCGCTCGGAAGCCACACGAATGATGTCACGCAACGCCGCGCCCGTTCGGCTCGTGACAACGCCCACCACGCGCGGCAGCTCGGGCAACGGACGCTTGCGCTCCGAGTCGAGCAATCCCTCGGCCTCCAACTTCGCGCGCAGCTTCCTAAATTGCGCCGCCAAGTCGCCTTCTCCGGCGAGCTTCGCCGCCCGGGCAATGAGCTGAAACTGTCCTCGTGCCGTGTACAACGACAGCTTTCCACGGAACCGAATCCGCGCCCCATCTTCCAGTGGCGCCTTGGTCCGCCGAGCGTCGGACGCGAACATCACCCCCCGCAGCTGCGCCGGGTCTTCCTCGTCGTTCAGCGTGAAATAGACGTGGCCCTTCGCGCGCCGGACGTCCGAGAGCTCCCCCTCGACCAGCACGTTTGCCCAGTTGTCCTCGAGCGTGAAGCGAACCGCGCGGTTGACTTCGGCCACGCGGAAGACACGTTCCTCGCCGTCATGGTCCTGACCCTGAAGACGCTCGAAAAGGGGCATCTCCGACATGCGCGGACCGTAGCCGCAATTAACCCTTTGAAAAAGGGGACTGTCCCCTTTTAATCGAGGTTGGGTTTGTGAGCATGGTCGTCGTTGGGGTGGGGTCGAATCTCGG
>CALJYC010000081.1 GCA_937984275.1 uncultured bacterium
TCTCGCCGACGGCGCTTCGTGAAGGCCTCTTGTACGACATGCTCGGCCGCCTCCAAGACGAAGACCCGCGCGATCGCACCATCGCCATGCTGTGTGACCGCTACTCGATCGACCAGGACCACGCCGATCGCGTCCAAGCGACGGCGCTCGGCTTGCTCGGCCAAGTCGTCGACGATTGGGACTTGCGCTCGGATGACGCGGCACACGCCCTCTCGTGGGCGGCTCAACTCCATGAAATCGGCCTCGCCGTGAACTATACGGGACACCACAAACACGGCGCCTATCTCGTCGCGTCGTCCGATTTGCCGGGATTTTCCCGCGATGAGCAGGCTCTGGTTGCAGCGCTAGTTCGAGGCCATCGCCGCAAGCTCGACGACTCGTACTTCGAGTCACTTCCCTTGGAGCTTGGGACAACGGCAAAGCGTTTGTCGGCATTGCTTCGACTCGCGGTCCTCCTCAATCGCAACCGAGATCCGGAGGTTGTCGCGCTTCCGCATGTCAGTGCAAGCGGCCACAAGCTAAAGCTCACCTTCCACGACGACTGGCTTGCCGCTCATCCACTCGTGCAGGCCGACCTCGAACGCGAACAGCGCCTCATCAAGCCATCCGGCCTGAAGCTCACCGGGTTCGAAGAGGACTGACAACCGATGGATCTTTTCCTCATTCGCCACGCGATCGCCGAAGAGAGAAGGGCAGGCTTGCTCGACGCGCAACGGGCGCTGACCGAAAAAGGCCGCGCCCGCTTCGAGGCCGTGGTGCAAAGCCTGGACCTCGCCGGCTTCCGCTTCGACCGCGTCTACTACAGCCCCTGGCTTCGAGCGGCCCAAACCGCCGAGCTCCTCACTTCGATCACCGACGGGGCCCTGATCGCCACCGAAGCCCTCGCCCAGCCACCCCAGCCAGACTTCTTCGCGTCGTTAGAGGGAGAACACGTAGCCTGCGTAGGCCACGAACCTTGGCTCAGCGACACAGTCTCCCTCCTCACCACCGGCACCCCCAACGGCACCTGGCTCCGCCTCAAAAAAGGCTCCGTAACCTGGCTCCGAGGCTCCCCAACCCCAGCCGCCATGGAACTAAGAGCCCTCCTCCCCCCAAGGGGACACTCTCCCCCCTCGTAACCCCCCGAAACCACAAGGCTTCCAGCCGAAAAATCGCAGCGCCCAAACGCAGATCACACTTTCGGGTGAATTCGGTCGACGCCGGGCGGGGCGCCTGGAATATTGAGTAGATGTTCCCACGCATCGCTGGGGTGATTGCGCTGACAGCTCTCGTCGCCTGCAAGGGTCAGATCGGACAAGCGGGCGATCGCGGAGGCCCGCCCGCGGTCGATCCGATTCTCGCAATCGAGAGTGGCGTTCGTCGCCTATCTCAGTCCGAGCTCGACAACACCCTTCGCGATCTGCTCGGGGAAGACACCGCGCCCGCCGCGCGCCTCTTGAACGAGGACGAGTTCCGGCCATTCGACAACGACTACACGATTCAGCAAGCGTCCGCCGCGCTCATCAGCTCGCTCGAAGCGCTTGCCGAACAAGTGGCCGAGCGCGCAGTCGGCGATGCCGCGCGGCGAGCAGAGCTGGTTCCGTGCACCCCAACGGGCGCCGGGGACGAGCAGTGCTTTCGTACGTTCCTCAATGCGTTCCTGCCCCGCGCGCTTCGACGGGCGCTGACAGCGACGGATATCGACGCCTACATGCCCTTGCTCGCGTTTGCGGCGGAAGACAACGCGGTGGTCGACAACGATTTCTATACCGCCGTTGAGCTCGCGGTTTCGGCCACCCTGCAAGATCCAGAGTTTCTCTATCGTGTCGAGCAGGGTACACCAGGCAACACGCCCGGACTGCTTGAGCTCGACGGCTATGAAATCGCAAGCCGCATGTCGTACCTATTGTGGGCCAGCATGCCCGACGACACGCTCTTCGCCGCTGCGGGAGCTGGCACCTTGGACAGCCCGGAGGGCCGGAGCAGCGAAGCGCTTCGCATGTTCGCGGACCCGAGGGCCCGCGCCCAGCTTCACCGTTTCCACGCCATGTGGCTCGGCTACCGGTCGATCCCCCACACTCCTGAGCTCGTTGCTGCGTTCAACCGCGAAACCTCAGCCCTCATCGACCGGGTGATTCTCGACGAGCCCGGCAGCTACCTCCGCCTGTTCACGATGGACGAGACCTTCATCGACGATTCACTCGCCGACCACTACGGCTTGCCACGACCCGCCGATGGGGAGGGATGGGTGCCTTATGAGGGGACCGGACGCGCCGGCATCCTCGGCCACGGCAGCCTGCTGGCTGCGTTTAGCAAGTTCGAAGACACGAGCCCCACACAGCGCGGCATTCTCGTCCGAACACGCTTGATGTGTGAAGACGTCCCACGGCCCCCACCCAACGTCGACGCCGACCAGCCCCCGCAAGGCGCCATGGACGCGGTCTGCAAGTACGAGCGCTACGCAGAGCACCGAGACCAATCGAGCAGCTGCGCCGGCTGCCACAGCCTGACCGACCCGATAGGCTTCGGACTCGAGAACTACGACGTCGCCGGCCGCTACCGCGAGCACGACGATGGTCTGCCCGAGTGCGTCATCGAGGGCTCCGGTGAGATCGTCGAGGTGGGCTCGTTCTCCGGCCCCGGAGAGCTCTCCCAACTGCTGGTCGACAACGACTACATCGACACCTGCGCCGTGCAGCAGTTCCTGACGTTCGCCTTGGGCCGTCCTACCAACTCGTACGAAGCCGAGCTGATTGAGGAGATGGTCGAGTCGTTCCGAGCGGGGGAGCACGACTTCAAGGCCTTCATGATCGACTTCATCGCGTCCGACCGGTTCGCCCGGCGCGCCCAGGAAAGGCTCTAACTGATGGCGATGAAGATCAATCGCAGAGCGATTCTCAAGGGCATGGCCGGCGCCGCGGTGTCGTTGCCACTGCTCGAATGCATGCTCCCGGCCCGATCGAGCACAGCGCAAGGCGCCCCCGCGCGATACGCCATCTTGTTCGCCGGACAGGCGCTCGGCTGCGACAACTACGCCAAGAATGAAAGCCGCATCGACGGCCAGAGCGTCACCGAGGGCGGCCACTACATCGCCGACACCAACTACGGTCGAGGGTTCGCCCTCACCACGCCGCTCCTCCCGCTTCAAGGCATGGAGAACGATTTCACCATGGTCTCGAACCTCGCGATTCCGTTCAACGCCAACTCGTCGGACGGCAGCGCCGTTCCGACCGCCGGCGCCTATCGCGACTTCCATGGCGGTGGTTGCAGCCCGTTGCTGTCCGGCACGCGCTCCACATCGCCTGAATACGTATGCAACGGCATCACGTCCGACCAGGTGATCGCCGAGCTCAACGCAGGGCAGACGACACACGAGTCGTTGGTGGTACGCTCCCAGCCCGGCTTCTACGTCAGCGGCTACAGCTTCGCCGGCCGTCAGTACATCTCGTACGGGCCCGGGGGAGGGCGCAACGCCCGCATTGAAGCACAGGCCAGCCCGCAGGTTGCTTACCGCTCACTCTTCACCGGCTTCGTTCCGGACGGCGACGATGACGCGGCTCGCTTCGACTTCGAGTTGCGGGCGCGGGGCAGCGTGCTCGATCTCGTGCTCGAAAAGCGTGCCCAGCTCGTCAATAACGTGGGCCGCGCCGACCAAGAGCGCCTCGAACGGCACTTCGACGAGATCCGAGACCTCGAAAACCGAATCAACGCCTTGCCGCCGGTCGTCGGCGGCCAGTGCCTCGTCCCGCCGGATCCGGGTGCCGACCCACCGATCGGCGGCGACCACGACGGTGGTGGCACCGGCTCGGTGACGGCAGGATCGGGCTACAGCGACGAGCACACACGCTCGCGCGTCTTCGCGGACTTGATCCACATGGCGTTCGTCTGCGATCTCACTCGCGCCGCGTCGCTTCAGATCACCGCGTTCCAGTCGCACATGAACGCGCGCCCCATCGCCGATAGCCTCGGGATGCTGCCCGGCACCGTGCGCCCCGCACGCTGGGCATCGGTGGGCGGAGACCTCCACGAGGTCGGCCACAATGGAGACCCAAACAACCGCGGTCAAATCCCTTCGGCCGGCCTGCTCCAGTGGCACATCTCCCACTACGCCTACCTGATCGACAAGCTTCGGAGCACACCGGAGGCGGGCGGCACCGTCCTCGACAACAGTGTGATCATCTTCACGCCAGAGGCGGGTCACGGGCTCCAACTGAACGATGGCATCTCGCAGAACCAGACGCACTCCGTGGAGAACATGGTCATGCTCATGGCTGGCCGCGCGGGCGGTCTGAACCCCGGCGAGCACGTCAATGGCAACCGCGCCCATCCTGCAACGGTGCTCATCGCTGCGATGCAAGCCGCCGGCTATCAGGGCAACACCCTGGGCGAGGTCTCCCTCTAGGGGGATTGCGCGACAGCGGGCCTAGACCCATATGGTCGGCATGCTCGACGCGGTCTGGCAGGTATGGCTTCAACTTTCGCCGTGGCTTCTCTTGGGAGCCGCGGCCGCGGGCTTATTGCACGTGTTGCTTCCCCGTGACTTTGCGCGCCGGCAGTTTCGCGGGCTCGGCGGAGTAGGGAAGGCTGTCGCGCTGGGTGTGCCGCTGCCTTTGTGTTCCTGCGGCGTCATTCCAGCAGGACTCGGGCTCAAGAAGGACGGCGCGAGTGACGGTGCTGCAGTCGGCTTTCTGATCAGCACCCCGCAAACGGGTGTCGACTCGATTCTGGTGAGCGCTTCGTTCCTTGGTTGGCCGTTCACCATCTTCAAGTGTGTGAGCGCACTCGTGATGGGGCTTGTCGGCGGCGCGGCCACCGAGGCGTTGCACACCGATGCTGACGGTATCGCGCGCCTCGAAGAAGCCAGCGCTCCACAATCCACGGTCGGCTTCTTCGAGCACGTGATCGACGTCATCCGCCCCATCTGGAAGTGGATCGTCTTTGGTGTCGTCGCGTCGGCCGCCATCACCGTCTGGATTCCGCCCGGCGTGATTGCCGGTTGGTCGAACATCCACCCCGCGCTGGCCGGGCTCGCAGCGCTTGCCATCGCGCTGCCGCTCTACGTGTGCGCCACCGCGTCGGTTCCCATCGCCGCAGCACTGATCGCACAGGGAATGCCCACCGGCGCCGCGCTCGTGTTCCTGATGGCCGGCCCGGCGACCAACGTCGCCACCATCGGTGCGGTGAAACGGGCCTTCGGTGGCCGCGTCCTCACCGTCTATCTCGCAACGGTCATCATTGGAAGCGTGGGCCTCGCGTACGCGTACGACGCCTTGATCCCGTTCGAAGCGCTCGGAAGCCTGACCCACGAGCATGGGCACCCTTGGTGGGCCTGGGCATCTGCGCTGGTTCTGGCGGGGCTCTTCGCCTACTTCGTATTCGACGACCTTCGAAACGCGTGGTTGCGTCGCAGAGCCCCCGCCGGGCCTGCGGTGGTCACCCTCGAGGTCGAAGGCCTCACCTGCAACAACTGCGTTCGAAAGCTCGAACGTGCGCTCCGAGATGCGGATGGCGTGACGTCGGCGATGGTGACGCTCGAACCGTCCCAAGCCATAGTAGAAAGCTCAGCGCGTCCCGCCGACCTCGAAGCCGTTGTCCGAGCAACCGGCTACGCTGTGAAATAGAACCTAGCTACGGCCAGCAAGGAGCGCTTCAATCGAAGGCGTGGTCGGGATTTTCTGTTCCGCGAAGATCTCGCGGATCCACGGGGCCGCATCGGCGATCGATCCGAACGGCCTGATGGGCACCGGGATTGGCTTCACCCAGGTCACGGCTTTGAGCGCGCCACGGATGAGCGCGTTGCTGATCAGCGTCGCAATCCCAAAATGATGCTCGCCTGCGAGGTCACCCGTGACATCGAACCACTCCGTCAGTCGCTTTCTCTGGTGAGCAGTGATCGCGGTCGTCAGGCCCCTCGAGTCGAGAATCGTCGCAAACGGTATGCGGCGCTCAACCACAGCCGTGTACCGCTCGATGAAATACTCGAAGCCCTCATCACTCAGCGGCTTGGAAGGAAACCGAACGTAAAGCAGCGGCCACGCGGTGTCATCGAAGATGAGGCCGAACTGGGGCACGCCCGGTCTCGCCACCGCAGTCATGCCCGCCTCTTCCCATTGGTGGCTGGCGGTAGCGTCAGTCGAAAGCGCGTCTCTTTGTCGTCCACCGCACTCACCTCGAGCTCACCACCGAGCTCCTCGGCGATGCGCTTCGAAATCGCCAGACCGACGCCCGCGCCCTGCAGGCGTCCGCCGACGCCAAACGGTTTAAACACAGCCTCCATCTGGTCCGCTCCCATCAATGGACCGTTGTCGGACACGTCGAGCACCGCTCTGTCGCCAAGCATCGCGGTTGTGACCCGCACGACGCCCTGACCGCCCTCGCGGCTCGCTGCGCGTTGAATCGCGTTCGCGAGTAAGTTCAGCGCGATCTGCACGATGTTCGTGCGCGTCGCCATCACCTTCGGCTCGACACCAGTCGTTACCTCGATCAAGGCGCGCCCGCGAAGCCCGCTGCTCTCCGCCTTGCGAAGCGCCACGCGAACCGCATCGGCCAGATCCACGATTTCGGCTTCCACCTCCTCGGGTGCCTTCGCCATCTCCTCGGTGAGCTCCAGAATTCGCTTCACCCCATCGCGTGCGTCGATGACCGCGTTCTCGACTTGCGCCAGAGTCCCTCGCGCACGCGTCACATTCGGAGTCGCCTCTTCGAGGGCTGCGGTCGCCGCCCCAATCGAGGTCTCGATGACCGTGAGGTTATTGCGAATCCAGCCCACCGGATTGCGAAGCTCTTCGGCAAGGCCGCTCGCCACCACGCTCACCGAATACGCACGTTCGGTCTCGAGCAGTCGTTGCTCGAGCTGCTTGACCCGTGTGTTGAGATTGTAGAGGTCGATTGCATCACGAAGCTCGGCGCGCAGCACCTCGGGCTCCCACGGTTTGCGCATGTAGCGACGCACATGCCCGCGGTTGATCGCGTCTTCAGCAGCCTGCAAGTCGGAGTAGGCCGTGATCAGCAACCGAATCGTCTCCGGATATTCGTTCTCAACCTGCTCGAGAAGCTCGATTCCGGTCATCCCCGGCATCCGTTGGTCGGTCAGCACCACGCCGATCTCGTGCTCCTGCATCAACTGAAGCCCCGCGGCCGCACTCGACGCGGTCAACACGGGAAAGTCATCGCCGCACACCGCCTCAAAGACGACGAGATTCGGCTCCTCGTCATCAACGAATAATACGTGCGCTGTCATGCCGCCTGCTCCATCGCGGGAATCTCCATCACGAAGCGAGCCCCCCCACCGGGCCTAGGTTCATATCTTAGCTCACCACCACACTCCTTCGCGATTCTTCGGCTCAGATGAAGCCCCAGCCCCGTCCCTTCTCCTTCCACTCTGGTTGTAAAGAAGGGGTCGAAGATGCGGTGCACGACGTCCGCTGGAACGCCCGGGCCATCGTCTGCGACCGCGACCGAAACGTGTTTATCCACCTGCCGAAGCTCGATCCAGATGTTCTCGGCGCCCGAGCGAATCGAGTTGTCCACGAGGTTGAGCAAGACTTGATTGAACGCCCGCGCAGGTGCGAAAATGTCTTCCGTCGTTTCGTAGTCTTGGTGAACTGTCACACGCTCTTTGAGCTTGTGCTCGAGCAAGTTCAGCGTGGACTCAACGGCTTTGCGGACATTGCAGGGCGCGAGGTCCGTACCATCGGCGGGTCGCGCGTGTGCGTCGAGGGCGGAGATGACCCCGTCGATGCGCTCGAGTGCATCGATAATCACGTCCATTAGTTTCTCGTTCGACACACGCGTGGAGCCGCCGTTCTCCAACACCTTGGCTGCGTTCACGGCGGCATTCAGGGGGTTCTTCACTTCGTGTGCGAGTCCAGCTGCGAGCGTGCCGGCCGAAGCAAGGCGCGCTTGGTCCGCAAGCTGCAGACTGAGGCCGCTCATCTTGAGGTGGGCCCGAATGCGGGCTTCGAGGACTTTGGTGTGGAAGGGTTTCGA
>CALJYC010000082.1 GCA_937984275.1 uncultured bacterium
AGATGCGACAACACGACGCAGTCGATGTCTTCGTCGGTGAAGCCGGCCTTCTGCAGATTGTCGAGCAAGACGTGCCGATCTTCTTGAACGCCGAAGCGGTCGCGCATCTGCGGAGGAAAGAATGCGCCGATTCCGGTTTCGAACAAGATGCGCCGGTCGCCATCTTCGATCAGCAACGCCCGACATGCGAGCGGAATGCGGTTGAGCTCGTCGGGCTCGACCCACTTGCGCCAGAGCGCACGCGGCGCGTTGCCGAACATCGCACCGCCGTCGAGACGCTGCGAATTACCCAGGATCGACCATGCTCGGCGTTTCCCCATGAGCGGAGCCTATCAGGGTAAAGACCCCCTTTGAAGTCACTGCCGAACGACGTACACGTTGGAGGTTGCGTGTCGAACGACGCGCTCGGCCACGCTGCCAATCAGCCAACGCTCCATTCCCCCTCGTCCGTGCGAACCGACGACGATCAAATCGACGCCGTGCTTCTCCGCGTAGTCACAGATCGCCTTCGCGGGAGCGTGGTCCGTCAGCACTGCGATGTCGACCTCGGCGTCGGCCAAGTGTTGGTCACGGAGCTTTGCGAGCTCGTCTCGGTGCGCGGTTTCATCGGTTTCGGAGGGCGACTCGAGGACGGCTTGCGGGGGGATGAACGCTTGCGGGTCGGAAATGTGGATCAGTGTCACCTTGCTACCGTTGGCTCTCGCGTACTCTCCCACCTCGGCGAGTGCACGTGTGGAATGCTCGGAGAAGTCGACGCACGCGAGGATATGCTTTGCCGCCATGGCCGAAAGCTATCATCTTTCCCAAATGGGCGGCATGCGAAGAGTGGGGCGGGTTGTTGGAGCGGTTGGCTTTTGCCTCTTCTTCATGGCCTCGGGTTGCAGCAAATCGGGGAGCACGGAGGGCACGACCGCCGCCTCGGCAAGTAGCGAAGAAGCGGAACCGAGGTCCTCCCGGCCCTCGAGGTCCGAGGTTGCCTGCCGGCTGCACTCCTGCGCGCCGCCTTACTACTGCAACGAGAACACAGGCGTCTGCGAACAGTTACCCTGCGTCGAGAGCCGGGACTGCCCGTTCGGCTACAAGTGCGACTTCTCGCATAACGTTTGCGAGTAAGCGCTTCGTCGAATGTGAGCGTTGATAACATTGCCGCTCCACTCCATGTAAGCATTGCTAACTTATGGGTCTTCGTTGCTTATAGTTGATCGAGCGTGGAAGTTAGCGACGCTTACATCAGAGTAGACATCAAAGTAAGCGTTGATAACATCTTCTGGTATGCTCGCCCCGTGGGCGGGGCCGAGAAGTCATATCACCACGGCAACCTTCGCGAGGCCCTCCTCGAGACCGCCTTCGGGCTCGTCGATTCGGAGGGCGTCGAGGCGATCAGCATGCGTGCGCTTGCACGGGAGGCGGGGGTTTCATCCGCCGCGCCTTTCCGCCACTTCGCCGACAAGCAGGTATTGCTCGACGCCGTCGCGGAGAAAGCCGCCGCGGAGTTCGAACGCAAGCTCGACGAGGCCACCGCCCAGTGTAGCGACGCGCTGACCCAGTTCCGCGCAATGAGCGTCGCCTACGTCCGCTTCGCCGCCGAGCACCCCGCGCTTTTTGACCTGATCCACAGCACCGAATCCATCTCCGCGCGCTTCCTGGGCGAAGTCAAAGATGAGCGAAGATTGAAGTTGATCGCGCTCATAATTGAAGGTCAGAACGCCGGCCTGATCCCCGAAGTCGACCCCGAGCTCATCGCCCTCGCCAGCGAAGCTCTCACCCACGGCCTCGCCCGCATGATCGTCGACCGTCATCCCCGCCTCCGATCCCTCAGCTCCGAAGAAGCCCGCCAACTAGCCCTAGCCGCCACCCACCTCCTCCAAACCGGCATCGGCCTCTCCTAGAACGGTCTGGCCCCGACCCCTCCTGTCCGAATGGCCGGTCGAGACCGATCTGGTGATCCCAAAAGAGGCCCTGCCTGAGAAGCTCAGAAAGTCGATGGGCGAAGCGGCGCACAAAAAGGCCGCCAATCTGGAGGTGCTGAAGCAATCCGAGACCGACTAGAAGCGCCAGTGTCAAAGGCGGAAGCCGATTTGGAACAGGAATGTTCTCGGGGCGCCTGCGGCGATGTGTCTTGCGGGTTGGCCCGTGGGGGCTGTGTTGGGATCCCAGTTGGATTCGAAGACGAACTCTTGGGCGGCGTACCGAGTGTCGAGCAGGTTGAAGACCTGAAAACCGAGCTCCAGGAACCACCATGACAGGCCCGCGCTGAGCTCGAGGAGGTTCACGCGCGGAGACGCTTCGGAAAAGCGGAGGGGGCGCTCGCTGAGGAAGGTGTAGCCGAATCCCAACTTCCCACGCAGAGGGTGTTTACCGAGGTCGACCAAGTCTTCGGAGGCGCCCACGTCGAGGCGCACGAGCCATGGCGGGACGAACGGAATCGGGTCGCCCGCTTGAAGACCCGATGGCGGCTCGCCCGGCTCCGGCGGAGGTGTTTCGTCCACGGTCGCCTTCACGTACGTCACTGAAAACGCACCGTAGAGCCACGGGAGCGGGCGCGCTTGGGTGTAGAATACAGCGCCGATTCGTGTCGTTGGACCGATCGATTCGAAGCGTGCTTCGTGCGCTTCGAAGATCAAGTCGTTGTTCATCTTGGTGAAGAAGCCGGTCAGCGTGAGGGAGAGCTCGTCGTTCTTGCCGACGCGCGAGCGCAATCCGATGTCGGCCGAGTGAACTTTGGTGAAGGGGACGTTTTCGTTTTCGATCAGCACGCGCGCTTGGGGTGAACGGAATCCCTGACCATATGCAAGGACGACGTCGAGCTCCTCGATGGGCTTGACGGTGACGGCTGTGCGCGGACCGACAGCGATACCTGCTGCAGTTCGCCGGTAGGGCACGACGCCGTCCGGAGACACATTCTCCTGCCAGTCGGTGACGTTGTAGAACAGCACATCTGCGCGCACGCCGCCGGTGATGTTGAGGTACTTCGTGAAGTCCCAATCGAGGTCGAGCCACATGCCGATGTCGGTTTCGGCGATATCGGCTTCGATGCGTTGTTCGTAGACACGGTTCTGCGGGGCGTCGACGAGGTCGAGCTTCTGGTCGATCAGGTCGACGCGGCCGGAGAGGCCGAGCTCCACGGTTCCTTTCGCCCAGTCTGCAGGCGCGAACTGGTGTGTTCGGTGGCGCGCGTTGCCGCCGATCACGAAGCGTCGGTCGAGCTGTTCGATGAGGTCTCCTGGTGTGTCGCCGTTACTGTCCGTTTCGAGAAAACCCGTGAAATTCTCCTTCAAGCGGAAGTCGTGGAACTGGAGCCACAAGCCGAAGCTCGAGTTGCGCTTGTTCTCCCCGCGATGCTCGCCGGAGAAGCCGAGCATGGTGCTGAGGTTGGAGCCATTTTGTGCGCGCGCGGTGTCGAATGGGTACGCGTCGAGCCAGCCGACGTCGCCGGCTTGGATGTCGTCTAGGCGTAGCACGCCGGCCAGATTGTAGCGCGCTCCCGCAAAGCCACCGTGAACGCGAAGGCGCCACTTCTCACGGCCGAAGCCGTACTGGAACATCGCCGAGCCGTCGATGCCGTCGCGATGTTCGCCGAATCCGTCCGTCCGTCGAAGCTGAAACGCGCCGAACGTGTCGGCATCGCTGCCCTCGGGCGCGAAGATCGCGACCTGTCGAAACGTGCGAAAGGAGCCCAAGTCGGTCTTCGCGTACACGCCCCGCTGGTCGACGCCGAGCTGGTAGTCGATCGTACCCGCGATCGCGAAGTCGCCCTGTGCTGGGTCGTACACTCCTTCGGTGACACGCAATTGCCGCACCACCTCCGGAATGATGAAGCCCTGATACGTGTACCCCTGCCCGTGGATGTGCGACGGCTGGTTGATCGGGATGTCGCCGATCTTGAACTCGATGTCCTGCCCATGCTCCGAGTCGAACCCGCGCAAGAAGAAGCGTTCCCCAACCGCGCCGCCTTCGGGTTGTGAGGCATAGAGGCCGGGGACGCGTTTGAGGAGATCGTTCGCGGAGAAAACCGGCGCAGCGTTCAATATATCCTGGTCAATTTCGAAGTCAGCGGCGCCGCGACCAGCGCTCCGAAGCCGCTCCGCGTCCACCCGCGCGTCGGTGCGATACCCAGCGTCCGTGCCAGCGTCCGTGCCAGCGCCAGTACCAGCGCCAGCGTCAGCGTCCGTGCGGGCGGCAGCGCCCGCGTAGGCCCCGGTGTCGTCGTGAACCCCCACTTCCGGCTCCTCGAAGTGCACGGCGACCCGAATGCGGCTCGACACCGGTGTCCCGCTCCGTTTTGCTGGCTCGAACGTCCAGGCCTGAACCGCTTCTACCGCCGCTGCGTCGAACTCCGAGCTCGCAGAGTGCTCCACCACGATGTCGGTGACCTTTGCATCCGGCGTGATCGTGACCAGCAGGATCACCGTCGGATGCAAGCCCTTGCCGGCTTGCCCCGCCGGGAATTTGGGCGGCGGCGAGTCAACGAGATGAGGCGGATGCAGACCCGAGTCAGTGCCAGAGTCAGCGTCAGCGTCAGCGTCAGCGTCAGCGTCAGCGTCAGTGCCAGTGTCAGCGTCAGTGCCAGTGTCAGCGTCAGCGTCAGCGCCAGTGTCAGCCACAGTGTCGGTGCCAGCGTCGGTGTCCGTGCTGGGCTCCTCCTGGGCGCGAACGGACCCGGCCGCCCATAGGGTCAAGACCCCGAACGCAATTACACACGCACTGTTCCTTCGATTCCTTCTCATTCACTACTCCTGCCACCGCGCGTTCACGCGGCTTCACGTTCGTTGACGGGACGAACGCTAGGCAGGAGGTGAGTTCTTCGGAGCGATTCGGAAGCGAGCGGTCCGCGTGACGACGAATGCATCGGTGGGCGCGGAGGCGTGCGGAGTCTCCAACGCATGTGTGGACCGCGCCGGGGTGCAGGTCGAAACGAATGCGTCTCGCCGATCGATCGACAGCGCGCAATGGTCGTGCGCCTCCCCGGAGCTCGCGTCGGGCGTTCCGTGAACCGACGTGGAGTCAGCATGCGCATGCTCCCCCGCAACGTGTCGATGAGCGTCGCCGTCGTGGACCAGCGCACCATGCTCGGCGCATCGCGTATGCTCGACCAGGAGCATGTGGCCGCCGCTCGAACCCTGGATAAACAGAGTCAGCAGGCCTGCAAGGACGCAAGCGCGCCGAATCATTAGGGATCCGGAAGGCTGTTTCAGCGAAGGGGCCATGGCCACGCACGGAGTATTGCCGACCTTTTGAAGAGGGCAATCCGGCGCCCATGTGCGCTGGAGTGGCTCACCCAACGGGGCTACACCCTTGGTCTCTCCCGCACGCTACCATCTAATGGGCCTTTGGGGGCCCGCTTGCCGATGTCGCGACACGATCCCACCGAGGTTACAAGGCGCCATGTCTTTGCGCAGAAGGGGCTCTCCGAGAAGCAGGAGCAGGCCCGAATCGTCGTGCTCGCCGGGAACCTTGCCGGAGACAAGTACGCCATCGACGCCGAGCTGACGTTCGGTCGGGGCGACACCGCCAATGTGACAATCGACGACACGCTCGTATCGCGAATGCACGCGCGCATTTTCCAGCATGAGAATGGGTCCTACGTGATCGAGGACCTCGATAGTCGCAATGGTACGCAGGTCAACGGAATGGCGGTTGCGCGGCAAGTACTGACGTATGGTGACCGTATCCAAATCGGCAGCTGCCTCCTCCTGTTCGCCCATCACGATCCGATGGAGGAGCAGGTCGCGCAGCGTCGCAAGCTCGAGGCCATCGGGCGGCTTGGGACGGGCGTCGCCCACGACTTCAACAACCTGCTCGGCGCGGTCAGGGCCAGCATCGACTTTTTGAATGGGCTTCCGAGCGAGACGAAAGTCGACGACACCGACGTACGCGAAGCATTCAACGACATTCGGACAGCGGCCGCTGCGGCGACCGAGATGACCAGCCGGTTGCTTGGGTTCGCGCGGGAGGTCGAGCGAAGTCACACCGAGGTCGACTTGACCGAGCTCTGCCACCACGTCGTTCAGCTTGCGCGCCACACGTTCCACCGGAGCATCCGCATTGAGGCGCACATCGACCGCGGGCTCAAGGTGACCGGCGATCGCGGGCAACTCCACCAGTTGCTGATGAATCTGCTGATCAACGCGCGCGACGCGATGCCCAACGGGGGCAAGCTCAAGATTAGTGCCAAGAAGGCCGACCGACTCGACCTCGAGAAGGCGCCGCTCAACCCACTGGTTGCGCACGCTCTCATCACCGTGGAGGACACGGGTGTCGGTATGGACGACGCGACCCGGGAACGCGCGTTCGATCCGTTCTTCACGACCAAGGGCCAACAGGTGGGCGCAGGCCTCGGCCTCGCGGCTGTGTACGAAATCGCAAAGACGCACAACGGCCACATCACGCTGCACAGCGTGCCGAATCGCGGCAGCGTGTTTCAGGTCGTGTTCCCGCTGACGAGCGAGCGCGTGATCGTTCCCACCGAGCCGAGCCTGCCGGCGATCAGGCTTCCAAGGACGCAGCTCCTGATCATGCTGGTCGACGATGAAGACGTCGTGCGCCGCAGCGCCGGCCGCGTGGTTCGGCAGAGTGGTCACCGGGTGATCTTTGCGCGAAGTGGCGAGGAAGCCCTTCGAATCTACGACGAGACTCAACCGCGGCCCGATCTGGTGCTGATGGACCTCAACATGCCCGGAATGACGGGGGACCAGGCCTTCAAGGAGCTGAGGAAAGTGGACCCCGAGGCGCCTGTGGTGTTCGTGTCCGGATATTGGGATCGGGAGCTCGAGCGCGAGCTTCGCAGTCTCGGGGCGCTCGGCTTTGTCCAAAAGCCCTACGAAGCTGCTACGCTCCGGGACGCCATCGTTCAAGCGATGACTGCCCAGACTTCATGATCAAGTACATAGGCTCCAAACGGGTGTTGGTGCCGCACATCGTGCGGGCGATGTCGGCGTTTCCCGAGTCGGG
>CALJYC010000083.1 GCA_937984275.1 uncultured bacterium
ATCCCAACGGCGGTAACGAGCTAGCGTGGCCGATGTTGTCGGAGGACCGCGACATCCGACTCAATCTCGATGTGACTCTCGGCACCGTCGAAGACTTCCGAAGCGACGTCTGCGTGCTCTGGGAGTCGGTCTACGACAGCCAGTTCGAGTAAGCATTGCTGCGAATGACCGTGGCCCAAGCACTTCATGGGAGATAAACCCCGCCGCCTCTCCAAATCCCGCTTCACCGCCGGCCTCCAGTGCCACCGTCTACTCTGGTGGAAGGTCCATGAGCCCCGCGCCCCGGAGCTCCGCCCCGACGCCGCCCTTCAAGGGATCTTCGACATGGGCAACCGCGTCGGCGAACGCGCGCGTGAGGAGTTCCCGGGCGCCACCCTGATCGACCTCGACTACCGCCGCCTCCAAGCCGCGGTCGACGCAACCCGCAAAGCCATCGCCGACGGCGCAACCGTCATCCTCGAAGCCTCCTTCCTCGAAGACAACATCTTCGTCGCGGTCGACGCGCTCTCCAAAGAAGGCGACGGTTGGGTGGTCACCGAGGTCAAGGCCGCCACCAAGGTCAAGCCGCAGCACGTCCCCGACGCCGCCGTCCAGGCTCACGTCGTCGAACGAGCTGGCCTCCGGGTCGCTCGCGTCGAGCTCATGCACCTCAACCGCGCGCACCGGCACCCCGACCAGGGTTCGCTTTTTACCAGGGCGGACATCACCCGCGACGTCGCCGAGCTCCGCGACGGGATTACTGACGAAGCAAAGGCACAGATTCGCATGCTCGAAGGCGCGCTCCCCGACGTCGAGCCTGGCGCCCACTGCACCTCGCCGTACGAGTGCCCCTTCCTCGCGCGCTGCAACGCCCCGCTCCCTGACCACACCATCGAAGACTTGCATCGCATCACCGCAAAGAAACTCGGCGAGCTCCGTGACGAAGGCATCGAGACCGTCGACCAGATCCCAAGTGGCTTCCCGCTCAACGGGATTCAACATCGCCACCGCACGGCCGTCCTCCGAAACGAGCTCATCGTCGAACCCGGCCTCCAACGCGAACTCGCCGCGTACCGCTACCCCATTGCGATGCTCGATTTCGAAACCATCAATCCCGCCTTGCCGGTGTGGAACGGCTGCAGCCCCTTCGGCAAGGTCCCCGTCCAGTTCAGCGTGCACACGCTCAGCGAGGACGGGGACGTTTCCCACCTCGCGTATCTCGCCGACGGGGAGGGCGACCCGCGACCCGGAGTGGCGGAGGCGCTTGCGGGCGGGTTGGAGGGGGCAGGGACCGTGCTTGCTTGGAATGCGCCGGTTGAGAAGGAGTGCTTGGGGATTCTTGCGGAGTCTTGCCCCGAGCATACGGATGCCTTGCTCGAAGCGAGCGCCAAGGTCGAAGACCTGCTGCCCGTCGTGCGAAATCATCTCTACCACCCAGAGTTCCGCGGCAGCTTCAGCATCAAGGACGTCGTGCCGGCCTTGCTCCCCGAGCTGGCGTACGACGACCTCCAGGTGTCGGATGGGCTGGCGGCGTCGTTTCTGCTGGAGAAGCTGCTTTGTCGACCGGAGGAATTGCGCGCCGAGGAGCGCGGCGCGCTTCCGGACCAACTTCGCGCGTATTGCAACCACGACACCGCCGTAATGGTGAAGCTGTTTCGATTCCTCCAGGAAGCGGCCGCCCGCGCAGGCCAGTCACCAAGATGACGGCGGCAGCGTGCTCAAGCGGGTTGCCCTCCGCGCCTCCTTAGGCGGTTTTGCGAGCTTCGCCGAGACAGCACGAAGACCAACCGTCCAGGCCTCGGCGGCCAGGGCGTTGCGCTCATCACTGGTCAGCCCCTCAAAGATCTCTCGCGTCCCCCGACGCCTGTCCTCAATACACGGACGCAATGCCGATGCTGCGAGCTCCACGTTCGCCGATGACGACTTCATTTTCTTCCGCATTACCCCTCCTGAGGAAAGCCACTCGGTCAGGCTAACAAGCCGAGTTTGCCCCTGCCACTGTTCCTCGTAGGCGGGCGGAAGCCTTTCACCGCGTCTGCATATGGGGTAAGGCACCTTGCGGCGTGAGCAAAGCGCCGGGACAGGAGAGATCGGAACATGCACGCGCCAAAGAGAGTAGAGACAATCATCGAAACGCGTACGGGAAGGAGAGGATCCGTGCGCATCCTTAGATTCGCCGCCGCTACAGCGATCGCCGGCTTCACTTTGACGAAAAGTCAGGCGGCTTAGTCTTTTGAGGGAGGAAGGGTTCCACTCGTGAAGACCGCATTCGTAACCGGTGGCACCGGCTTCATCGGGATCAACCTCATCGAGCTTCTCGTCGATGAAGGCTGGGAAGTCACCGCGCTTCATCGCCCAACATCGGACCTGACGTACCTGAAGCGCTTTCCCGTTGCGCTCGCAGAGGGCTCAATCACCGACCGAGAGTCCCTCGACCGAGCGATTCCCGAAGGCACAGATGTGGTCTTCCATGTCGCGGGGGACACCAATTTCTGGTCGAAGCGAAACGCGCAGCAAAACGCGAACAACATCGACGGCACCCGAAACATGGTCGAGGCGGCCGCATCCAAAGGAGTCGGCACCTTCATTCACACTTCGAGCACCTCGGCTTGGGGCCGCGTCACAGGCACCGTCACCGAAGAAACTCCGCTCGAAGGCGAGAGCTCTTGGATCAACTACGAGCGCACCAAGTATCTCGGTGAGCTCGAGGCGCTCAAAGGCGCGAAGCTCGGCATGAAAGTGGTGGTCATGAATCCTGGCGACGTGGCGGGCCCGTACGACGCCAACACCTGGGGGCAGCTCTTCTTCCTACTGCGCGACGGTGCCCTGCCTGTCGTTTCGCCAGGTACCATCACCGTCACTCACGTTCACGATGTCGTACGCGCGCACCTCGATGCAGTGACGAAAGGCCGAAGCAGCCAACGATACCTCGTGGCCGGAGAGGACTGTGACGTAGCCGACTTCGTGGCGGAGATTGCGCGACTGACCGGCACCAAAGCCCCGAGGAAAGCGCCCCCCTGGGTGCTGAAGCTCTATGGACGCATGTCGGTGATGATTGCGGCGGTCAGCGGAAAGCAACCGGATGTCACGCCGGAGATCGCCGCGATAACGAGCCTAACCGGGGTTACGTTCTGCAGCGACAAGGCAATTCGCGAGCTCGGTTATCGAATCCAACCCATGGCGGTCGCAGTGCGCGACAACTACGAATGGCTCGTGAAAGAAGGCCTCCTCGCCGCATCTGGAACATAGTGACAACCCGAACCACCGAAGCATCACCACTCGTTTACGCAAGAGTCGCGGGTATCGCGTACCTCGTCATCACCATCGTCGCAGTGCTCTACGGGGCTTTCGTAGAATCCCAGCTCATCGTGTCGGGAAACGACGCGGCAACGGCCAGCAACATCCTCGCCAACGAATCGCTGTTTCGCCTCGGTATCCTCTTGGTCCTCATCATCTACGTGAGCGTCGTGGTGGCGTCCTGGGCGCTCTACGTGATCCTAAGGACGGTCCATAAGCATCTCGCGTTGCTCGCGCTGCTTCTCAGGTCGGCGGAAGCAATCGTAGGCGCCGCCACAGTGCTCATCAGCTTCGCCGTCTTGTATGTTCTAGGCGCCGACGGTCCTTCCAATTCCTTTGAACCGGAACAGTTGCAAGCTTTGGCCGGGCGCTTTCTCGATGTGCGCACCGCCGGCCTGGACATTGTCTTGATATTCATCGGCCTCGGAGCGACCATCTTCTGCTACCTGCTTTTCAAGGCGGAGTACATCCCTAGACCGCTCGCTGCCTGGGGAATCTTCACGTACTTGTCGATCCTACTTCTCGCTCTGGTAAGCATCCTCTTCCCCAACCACCCGTTGATGCTCGAAACCGTTCTCTATTCAGTGGGCGGATTGTTCGAGCTCGTCTTTGGTCTTTGGCTCTTGTTCAAAGGCATCGACCTCCAACAATGGGACAAGCACGCATGAACACCAACGTCGCCAAGCCCCGCAAGGTGGCCATCATCGGCGCCAGCGGAGCCTACGGCACCGGCATCCTCGCCCGGGCCGAGGAGCTCGGCATCGAGGCGGTGGTCGTCACCCGGTCGCCGCACAAGTTCAAAAACGTGAAGCCGACGACAACGGTGGTCGAGACCCAGCTCGACGACGAGACGAAATTAACAGAGGCGTTCACCGGCTGCAACGGCGTCATCTCCGCGCTCGGCGACGACAGAAAGAAGCGCCCGAAGACCCACAACCTCCCGCACGTCTGGGCGGCCATGAAAGCTGCCGGCGTCACCAAGTACATCGGCATGGGCTCCGGCCCAATGATGATGCCCGGCGAAACCCCCGGCCGTTTCCAGCGCACCATCCACCCCTTGCTCCGCGTTCTAAAACTCTTCGGCGTCGACTTCCTGGAACAGAACGAGTGGGAGCGCGACAGCCTTCTTACAGGCACCAACGGCGCCGACGGCCTCACCTGGGTCCTCACTCGCCCGGTCAGGCCCACCCAAACCCCCTTCGTCGGAGCCCACGTCCACAAGAACGAGCGCGGCCCCATCGACTGCTCCATCTACGACCACGGCGACTTCTGCCTGTACTGCGTCGCATCGAACGACTGGAACAAGCTCGCTCCCCACGTCAGCTCCGGCCCGCAGCCGGTCACCTGATGGACGTCAGGGAATACCTCTTCGCTGCATCATCATGAGGCAGCTCTCCCTCATATCCCTCTTCACTGTGGCCACAGTGCTGGCCTTGGCAGCGCCGGCGACCAGCGCTGCGCAGCAGCCAAAGCTGGACATCAAAGCCTTTTTTGGTCTGGGCGGCACGACGTATGTAGCCATGCTCGAAACCGGGCGCGAACGATACGCCTTCGCGGACTGGCAGATCGGCTTTGGTCCGCGACTTCGCCGGGGAAAGGCATTCATCGAAGTCCTCTCCTCCTTCAACCGATGGTATTTCGAAGGCGTGAACCCGGACTTTGGCGGAATCAAAACTCAGCTGAACTCCTTCGAGCTCCCTTTCCACGCGGGATACATTCCGTACAAGAACTCCTACTTCAAGTTGTTCCTCTACGCCGGGTACGTCTTCTAGAGCCGCCCGCACCCGCCTCTCCTAAGGCACAATCCGATACGCCATATTCCCTGCCGCCAGCGTCTTCCCCGAAGCAGTCTCCACCTCCGCGCTCACGAACGCAGTGCTCCGCCCGCGTCTCCGCACCCACCCCTCCGCAACCAGGTCTTCTTCAACGGCGGCATCAAAGTAGTGAACGTGCAGGTCAATCGTCAGCAGCTTCCTCGGCGGCGCGTCCAACGCCGACATCAAAGGCCCAACCACCACCGTGTCGATGAGGGACGCAATCACGCCCCCGTGAATCATCCCCGCTGGCTGGTTGAACTCCGGCCGATACGGAAGCGAAACACGCCCATAGTCGAGCCGCACCTCCTCGAACCGCATCCCGAGAAAGTTGGGAAAGGGCGCAAGCGACATCATCCCCTCGAGGATGAACCGCTCCTTCTCCGCCGATATCTTCTCAAACTCATTGGCGCGTGACATGCCCAATCCCTAGCACGCGCCCTTCAGGCGAGTTTGCAGCCCCCCAGGCGTATCGGCAGGCCGCCTCAAGCTATCCGCCGCCAAGCTATCGCGTCCCCCGCGCAATCTGACTCACCCGTTGCTGCGACAGCTCCAGCAACTCCGCGATGTCGCGCGTCCCCATGCCGCTGTTCTGCAGCACCCGGATCGTCCGCCGGCGTTTGGCCGCTAGCTTCCGCGAAACTTCGGAATGGTGCCTCCCGCGCCCCACCGGCCCAAGCTACCTCTACAAAGCCGAAGTCCACGACGTCATCGACGCAGACACCCTCCTGCTCGACATCAACCTAGGCTTCGAGGTCATCCGCTTCACCGCCGTCGATGAAAAGGGCCAGCCCCTATGTCAGGCCGAGCAGCTCCTTTGTACCCACCCCCCACAGTGTTACCGTCATCGAACCACATGAAGACCTCTACCGCATCCGCCGTCCTGCCTTGCACGCCCGAGACTTTCTGGGCCGCCTTCTTGGACGAGTCGTATCTCAGGGCGCTCTACCTCGAGGAGCTCGAGTACCGGGCTCTTACTGTCATCGAGATCGGCGAGATCTCACGCAAGCTGCGCATCGTGCCGAAGATGAAGCTCCCCGCTCCCGTCGCGAAGCTCATCGGCGAGAGCTTTGCGTACGAAGATCACGGCACGCTGAATCGCGCGAGAAACGAGTGGACATGGCGGATGGAGCAGCCCGCGAACCTCGACCCCAAGAGCAAACCGCGCAAAGACGTCGTCGCGATGCACGGCACAGTCCGCATCGAAGCGTCCGGTGACGGACATTGCCGCCGCACCGACGATTTCTCCGTCGAAGCGAAAATGTTCGGTCTCGGGGGCCTCATCGAGTCGAGCATCGAGAAAGAGCTACAGAGCGCCCGCGCCAAGGAGTACGCATTTCTCAAACGGTGGGTCGACAAGCGGGGCGTCTGACGGGGAGCGGGATCCGCTTGGCTCTCGAGCGTCTCTTTGACGTTGACGAGCGCGAGCTCGAACTCCCGTATGATTCGCCTGAGAACGACGCCGCAGAAGGCTGACCGCATCGCATTTGCAGTGCGGAGGCCTATCGTCGGGTTGTGTTCAAGCGAGGCCTGTTCACATGCGCTTGCGCGGCGGTTCCAGCGTCCTGCGGGTCAGACATCTCCGATGTGTGCTTTCCGCGTATCGAAGGCGACGAAACTTGGACCGCCCGTGCGGCGCGTGTTCCTCATCGCGCGCCACAACGCGTGCAACGTCAAAGTGTGATCACCTCGCCGAGGCGCTCCATGAGTTCGCTCTTCTTGCTTGCAGCGAAGTCTTTGTCGAGCGAGACCATCACGAGCTGAGCCGTAGGACCGTCGAGGGAAGACCGCAGCAAACCCAAGAACCGGGGCGGCGCAACGAGCATTAGGCGCTTGTATCGATTCTGCACGCGGCCATCTTTGAGTTTGTCGGCCAAGGCTCTCGCGAAGTCGGAAACCGCCCGGTCGTGCGGGCCTTCGCTCTGGCCCATCGACGCGCGACTCGGGTCACCGCTGGTCTTGCGAAAGGCACGGCCAGGGCGGTCGGAAGCCATGTCCCGATCCCGTGCGCGACCGTCCGGGTGCTCGATCTCCTCCACGAGCTCTAGTCCCGTTCCGCGACCGTGGTTCTCGAAGAACCGCGCCCCCGCTTCGTGAGCGACTACAATCCATGTGCTGTCCATCATTTGTCCTCCCTAGCTGCAACTCAGGATGTGGGCAACGCACGCCACATCGCGCTGGCGGGTCGTGGCGTAGGTGTAAAGGGCTGCAGCTTCCATCTCGACCGCGTGCGCGCCAACGCTTCGTGCAACAGGTTCTCGGCGATGAACACCGACCTCTCGTGGTAGGCCTTCCCGGCATCGTCTCCCGACAAACCCATCAAGATTCCCCCACATGCGCCTTCGCGCGCCCGAGGCTCCGCGCTTCGCCCGGACTCAGCGCCCCCTCCGCCAGCCCGTATCGCTCCCCACGAAGCGAAGCCGCCATCGCATACACCGACTCCTCGATCGCTTCCAAGTCGTACCCCCCCTCGAGGAACAGCGCGAGACGTCCATGCCCCGCCTCATCCACGTGCTCGACCAAAGCGCTCGTCATCGCCCCAAAGCACTCGGCATCGAGTTCGAGCTGCGCAAGCGGATCTCGCCGATGCCCATCGAGCCCCGAAGACACAAGCACCAACTCGGCGCCAAAGGACCCCAACACCGGAAGCACCACCTCTCGAAACGCAGCTCCGTACGCGTTGGGCCCGCTGCCAGGAGGCATGGGAACATTCACCGTGTACCCCTCGCCGCCGCGCGCCCCCCGCTCCTCGACCCGGCCTGTGCCGGGGTAGAGCGGGCTTTGGTGAAGCGAGATGAACAGCACCCGCGCGTCGTCGTAGAAGATGTCCTGCGTCCCGTTGCCGTGGTGCACGTCCCAGTCGACGATGGCAACCCGGCTCAACCCCTGCGCCAACGCGTCCGCCGCGGCGATTGCGATGTTGTTCAACAGGCAAAACCCCATCGCTCGTGAAGGGCACGCATGGTGGCCTGGCGGACGAAGCAGGGCGAGCCCGCGCCGCGTCGGCCCTTCGACGACCGCGCGACAAAGCTCGACCGCTCCCCCCGCTGCAAGCCACGCCGCCTCTTCCGTCTCGGGGCAAAAGAAGGTGTCTGCATCGATGTGCCCCCACCCCGCACCTAACGCATCGCGAAGCCGCCGCAGATACGATTCCGAATGCACCCGCAGCACTTCCTCGTCGCTGACGGGTCGCGCCGCTACGCGGGCCCATTGCTCAGCCGCGACGGCCCGCTTCAACCCGGCCCTTGCCGCAACCAGCCGTTCGGGCCGCTCTGGATGTGGCTCCATCGAACGGTGCCCGTCGAACCGCTCATCATCGACCACGGCAATCGGCAACCCAGCCATACTCCGTCGAGACAATACGCCCCCAACGCCATCCTCGCGACCTCTTCCCGTTCTAGCCGAGCTCCCCCAACTCCTCCACCGTGTACCGCGGCGTAATGTGCTGCGGACAATTCGAATCCCAAGCCTCGATGTGAAACACAATCGCTCGCTCGAGCTTCACATCGTAGTCTGGGTCAACCACCGCCCGAAGCACCTCGCCGTCCCCCTCGACATACTCCGCCCGCCCCCAAACCTTGATCCGCTGCCGATTCGGATAGTCCATCAAGAACAGGAACGCCTTGTCGTTCTCGTCGAGGTTCCCGACAGAGATGTACTGCCGGTTCCCCCGGTAGTCGGCAAACCCGAGCCGCCGCTCATCGAGCACTTTCAAAAACCCCCTCGGCCCCCCGCGGTGTTGGATGTACGGCTGCCCATCGGCCGAAGCGGTCCCTAGGTAAAACGAATCCCGCTCCGCGATGAACCCCGCGAGCGCAGGCGTTACGCGGTCGCCCCAGTCATGCCGCGCCATCGCTTTGTCATACCCGCCCCGCGATCCCCGAGCCTCTTGCGCAGCCTTGACCGATGGTGTGAATGCGATGTCGCTGTGGTAACCCATGCCCCCACTCTGCGGCGCTCCCGCTTCATAAACAATTAGCCAATATAGAGAAGGATTGTCTATAAATCATAAACAATGGATCGCCTCGACCAAATGGAAGCCTTCATCCGCGTGGTCGACGCCGGCAGCTTCACGGCCGCCGCGCGCCAATGGGGCCGCTCCAAGGCCGTCGTCAGCAAGTACATCAACGCCCTCGAAGCTCACCTCGGCGTCGAGCTCCTCCGCCGCACCACCCGTTCACTGAGCCTCACCGAAGCAGGCCGCGCCTACCGCGAACGCTGCGCCGACGTCCTCGGCGAAATCCAATCCCTCGAAGCCTCCGTCCGCCAAGACGTCGCCGCTCCCCGCGGCCTCCTCCGCGTCACCGCCCCCCCAGGCCTCGCCTCCCACTACCTCGACGTCATGACCAAAGACTTCCTTGCCCGCTTCCCCGAAGTCACCCTCGACCTCGACCTCACCCACCGCATGGTCGACCTCATCGAGGACAACATCGACGTCGCCATCCGCGTCACCGCCCCCCGCGACTCCTCCCTCGTCGCCCGCCGCATCGCCCCCGTGTCCATCGTCGCCGTCGCCTCCCCCGACTACCTACGCCGCCACGGCACCCCCAGGAATCCCACCGACCTCCGCGACCGCGACTGCATCGTCGACACCAACTTCCGCGACCAACAACGCTGGCGCTTCCGCCCTCGCCGAATCGGCGGCAAGACAGAAACCGTCTCAGTCGACGGCCCCCTCCGCGTCAATCACCCCGACGCCGTCCGCGAAATGGCGGAGGCCGGCCTCGGCATCGCCCTGGTCCCCGACTTCGTAGCACGCGAGTCCCTCGACGCCGGCAGCTTGTGCGAAGTCCTGCGGGGCAGGGTGGCGTTCCAATGGTCGATCCTGGCAGTGTACCCACGCCGCAAGTACTTGCCGGTGAGGGTGAGGGCATACGTCGAGCATCTGTTGACGCACATGGGGGAGTAGGCT
>CALJYC010000084.1 GCA_937984275.1 uncultured bacterium
CCACGGGCTGTCGAGGCTGTTGACCCGAGTCCACAGCTGACAGTCGCCGAAGTCGTTCTCCTTGGCGATCTTGACGAAGCCCTCCCGGGCCTCGGTCTTCTTGTCCGCCTGGACGGCGTCCTCGAGGTTGCCGAGGATCACGTCGCACTTCGCCGCAATGCTCGGCGCCTTGGCCGCCATCTTGGGATTGCTCGGATCGAAGAAATGGATCATCCGCGACGGCCGGAACGGGATTTCCCGCACGGGCGCTGGCGCCCCAATGGCCATGGGTTTGAAGAAATCCTTAGGGTTTCGCATGGTGCCACCAGTCCTAGACGCCATCGCGGGGAGATGCAAAGCCCCGGTTTGGGCCGTAAAGAGGAGCGTATGGAAATCGGAATGAACCTTCCGGTCATGGCACCGGGCCTCGACAGAGACACCTTCTTGAAGTGGTGCGAGCGCGTCGACGCCGGCTTTTTCGCCAGCATCGCGGCGGGCGAACGGATCTCCTTCTACAACCCGGACATGACGGCAGCGCTCGCTGCCGCAGCGGTACTCACCGAACGGGTGAAGATCATCAGTGGCGTCTTCGTCCCGATGCTCCACCACCCCGTCATGCTCGCCAAGCAACTGGCGACCATCGACGTGTTGTCCGGCGGACGCTTCGTCGCGGGCCTCGGGGTCGGGGGGCGGGACCAGGACTACCAGTCCGTCGACGCCCCACTTGGCAAGCGCCTCACCCGGCTCGCACAAAGCGTCGAAACGATGCGTAGCGTCTGGCGCGGTGAACCGGTCGTCGAAGGCGCCCTCCCCGTGGGTCCCGCTCCGGTGCAGGAAGGGGGCCCCAAACTTCTCGCAGGCTCGCTCATGGTCGAGTCGATCCAGGTAGCTTCGAAGTGGGCGGACGGTCTCTGCGGTTTCAGCTTCGGACCCTCCGCCGCCGAAATGGATCTGCAGTTCGAAACCGCGCGACGCGCGTGGAAAGAGCGCGGGCGCCCGGAGCCGTGGCTCGGAACCGGCTTCTGGTACGCACTCGGCCCCAACGCGCGCGCGCAACTCGACGCTTACCTTGATCGCTACCTGAATTTCATGGTGCCTGTTGCGCGCGACAGCGTGAAGCAGATCTGCATCGCGACGACGCCCCAAGCCCTCAAGGACGCCGTTCAACAAGCCAAAGATGCGGGCGCCGATGATGTGTTGCTGGTCCCGACGACATCCGACCCCGATGATGTACACCGGGTGACGGATATCCTCGGTTAGCCTGCTATTGAACGATGATCTCGGTGCAGCAGCCGGTCAGGCAGAAACTACCGCCGGAACATGGGTCGTCGCCAGGAAGGCCGCATACCTGCTTCCCCGCCGGGCAGCGCGTGCCGCCGTCGGAACCGCCAGAGCCCCCGCTACCGCTCATGCCACCGGTGCCACCGGTGCCAGGGAAGCAGTCGTCTGGGATCGTCGGCTTGCCGAGGCAAATCTCACAACGCCCGCAGGCGTTCAGACAACTGCCTGCTGGTGTGCAGGCCTGACACGAAGCCGGGTCGGTGACGGTATCGAACGTGCAGCCCGATTCGGAACCGATGTAAACATAGCCGTCGCCACCGCCCGGACCCATGCCGTCGAGCTCCGGGAATGTGCAGCAGCCAAAACAGTCGCAGCCATTGGGCGTGAGTGGCACGCACACGTCGTCGCAGAGCTGCGACTGCGTGTCAGGACAGTCCTTCTTTCCGAGCAAGCCTTCATCGTACGTGCACTGAACCTTGGGCTCGAGAGGGTCGCAGCTTCGGCTCCAATGGCAGTCGTCGTTGCCAGCTCCGTTTCCGAAGTCGAAGTAGCAATCCGCTTTGCATTGCTCGCCGGTTTCGCCCCCAACCCCGGAGAGCAACTCCTCGCCCTCATAGTTGTCGCACGGTCCGAGGCACTCGGGGTCGTTGTTGTCGACGAGGCCATCACCGTCGTTGTCCGAGCAGTCTCCGCAGGCCGTGACGCGTCCGTTGCATTCGATGAAATGGCACACAGTCGTTCCGCCGTCCCCCGTCGGGATGACCACGCCGCCGTCTTCGATCACGCACACGCCGTCGCAGGGAGGCATCGCACCGTCGACAAAGTCGACGCCACCATCCTGGCTACGCGCGTTGGTTTCCCCACCGCTGCACGCCGAGGCGACTAAGGTCACCGAGAGCGCAAGAGTGTATGTAATATTCCGCTTATACTGCATGACCATACTTTAGCGGAACGATACAAGAGACGCACACAAAACCGCTTCTCGTCACGCGGTGTCGAGAAAACCAAGTCTATTGGGAACAATGGGCCGCTATTGCACGATGATTTGCGTACAGCAGCCGGTCAGGCAGAAGCTTCCCGCGGGACACGGATCGTCCCCAGCAAGGCCGCATACTTGCTTCCCAACGGGGCATCGCATGCCGCCCCCGTCACCGCCGGCGCCACCGCTGGCACCCATGCCACCGGTGCCGCCACTACCGCCGGTGCCCCCGGTGCCCCCGGTGCCGGGGAAGCAGTCGTCTGGGATCGTCGGCTTGCCGAGGCAAATCTCGCAACGCTCGCAGGTGTTCAAGCAGTTGCCCGCAGGCGTGCACGCTCGACAGAGCGCTGGGTCCGTCACGGTCGCAAAGGTGCAAGTTCCTTCGGAATCGGTTTCCGAGCCGAGGAAAACGTAGCCATCGCCACCGCCTGGACCCATGCCTTCGAGCTCCGGGAATGTGCAGCAGCCGAAGCAGTCACAGCCGTTGGGCGTGAGCGGTACGCAGGTTTCCTCGCACAGTGCAGGCTGTGACACCGGGCAGTCCTTATCCGTACCCCCTTCGCTCTCGGCCAAGCCAGGAACGTAGGGGCACTGGAGCTTGGGCTCGAGGGGATCGCAGCTACGGTTCCACTTGCAGTCACCACCGCCCGAGCCGTTTCCAAAATCGAAATAGCAGTCTGCACCGCACTGGTTGCCCGTTTCACCGCCGACTCCGGTCAAGAGCGCGGGCCCTTCGGTGTTGTCGCACGGTCCGAGGCACTCGGGATCCGCGTTGTCGACGAGGCCGTCACCATCGTTGTCCATGCAGTCTCCGCAGATCGTGACGCGCCCGTCGCACTGGATGAGGTGACACCCACCCGAAGTGGCGCCAGCACCACCCGTACCGGTAGTGCCACCGCTCCCAGTCGCGCCGCCGGCTCCAGTCGTGCCGCCGGTTCCAACCATGCCGCCAGCTCCAGTCGTGCCGCCGGTTCCAGTCATGCCGCCGCCTCCAGTGGTCCCGCCGGTTCCAACGATGCCGCCCGCTCCAGTCGTGCCGCCGGTTCCAACCATGCCGCCGGTTCCAGTGGTTCCGCCGGTTCCAACGATGCCGCCCCTTCCACCGGTTCCGGCTGCGCCAACGCCGCCGGTTCCGCCCGTGGCAGAGAAGGCACCGCCAGTCGAGCTGTCGCCGCACCCACCAAAGGCCATAAGGACGGACAAGGTCATCGATAGTGTAAGAATCCGTTGATACCGCATCACGTCACGGTACTGGATCCGTCCCGCGCGTGCCACAGAGACGCCCCCGGGCATGCTGAACAAACGCTTGGCGTGCTGGAGCTGGCCGTCACACAAACCGCTGCTTCTAGGGCCACGGAAGCTGTCGAAGTACGGCGCATTGTCGGATCGCGCCATGATATAAGCCCAGCTCTGAGGAGGTATGGACATGAGAGCCATCATCGTTGCCGTGTTTCTAGTCGCAGCTTTCGTCGCGGGCGCGTTCATCTCGGAGGCCAACCCGGTCGCAGCCGAGAGCCCGCCCAAGAAGAGCCAATGGCAGTACCAGTGCTTCGAGGCTACGGGCGTTGCGGATGTCACCGATCGCTCGAACAAGATGGGGCAGCAAGGCTGGGAGCTCGTGACTTCCGCTGGTACCAAGGGCTCGACCCTCTGGTGCTTCAAGCGTCCACTCTGGAAGCCATCCAAGTAACCCCCGCGGCAGGCTCGCTTCGACGAGTGAGTTGAGCTATTTGACTGGTCGTTAAGTAGCTCCGCGCGTCCGGCCCATGTCTTTTTTGGATGATCCACAAGTCAGGCGAAACGTAAACCGCCTTCCGATCGAGTTCGATGATTACGGCTTCGATCGATTCGGGCTTTCGAAGAAGACGCTTACGCGCGCCTACTCGCCGATGGCGTACCTGTACCGTCACTACCTCAAGGTGACGGCCTTCGGTCTCGAGAACGTCCCGGCGGAAGGGCGTGGGCTCATCATTGCCAACCATTCTGGTGGGCTCGGCGCCGACGCCGCGATGATCCTCACCTCTCTCTTGCTCAACGACGAAGCTCCCAGGCTCGGTCAGGGCATGGCGGAATACTTTTTGACGAGGTCGCCCTTTGCGAGGCCTGCACTGCGGAAGCTCGGCCACCTCACGGGTCTACCCGAGCACGGTGAACAGCTGCTGAACGACGAGCGTTTGTTGATGGTGTTCCCAGAGGGGGCGCGCGGCGCCGGCAAGCTCTACAAAGACCGATACAAGCTCGTTCGCTTTGGGACGGGGTTCATGCGGCTCGCTCTCAAGACCGGGGCGCCGATCATTCCCTGCGCGTTCATCGGGGGCGAAGAGTCATTTCCGCAGCTCTTCCACATCAAATGGCTTGCCAAATTGGTCAACGGACCGTTCGTACCGGTGGCGCCGCAGTTGATCTTCTTTCCACTGCCGGTGGCCTGCCAGGTCTACTACGGGCCCCCGATGCATTTTGAAGGCGACGGCTCGGAACCCGACCACGTCATTCAGCAATACGTTGAGGAGGTTCGTCACGCGATGGAGCGGCTGATCAGCACGGGGCTCGATGCGCGTCCGCGATCCTTCATGTTCGACCGCATGCCGGACCCGGAGAAAGAGCGCACGCCATGAAAATCTTGATCACCGGCATCAGCGGCACATTGGCGCGCGGCGTTGCGTACCGGCTCGTTCGGCGAGGACACGAGGTCATCGGCATCGATCGCCGTCCGTGGCCCGACGTGCCTGAGGGCGTGGAGATGCACCAGGTCGACATCCGGAAGCGCCCCGCCGAAGACGTCTTCCGAATCTCCAGGCCCGACGCGCTCATTCACATGGCGACGGTCACCCATTTCACGACAGATACCGAAGAACGGTACCGCATCAACCTCGGCGGCACCCGGAAGCTGTTCGAGTACTGCCACGAGTACGGGGTGAAGCAGGCGGTGTTCGTCGGCCGCCACACCGTATATGGCGCGACGCCAGATTCCCCGTTGTACCATACCGAGGACGAGCCCCCGCTCGCAGGCGCGGCATTCAAAGAGCTCGCCGACCTCGTCGCCGCCGATCTCTACGCCGGCAGCGCGCTTTGGCGATGGCCCGAGTTGAATACGGCCGTCCTCCGCCTCTGCTACTTCCTCGGCCCGAGCCACGGTGGCACCCTCGCCGGCTTCCTCTCGAAGAACCGGGTGCCGCTCGTACTGGGCTTCGACCCGCTCTACCAGCTCATGCACGAGTGGGACGCCGAAGAAGCGATCACCCTGGCAGTCGAGAAACAACTCCGTGGCGTCTTCAACGTCGCCGGCCCTTCACCGGTACCGCTGACCACCGTGTGCGAAGCCACAGGCCGACGCGCAGTCCCGATCCCCGAACCGCTCTACCCCGCGGTCCTCGGCCGCTTCGGCTTCCCATACCTCCCGGACGACGCAATCGTGCACGTGAAGTACCCCATCGTCATCGACAACAAGGCGTTCGTAGAAGCCACGGGATTCGAACCCCGCTACAGCGCCAAGCAGACGATGGAAGGCTTCCGCTGGAACTAGATAGGGACGCTCCAATGGAACCACCGAACGAGCCACCCGCACCTGAGCCCGGAGCCATCGAACCGCGTCCTGCGGCGCTTGGCTTCGCGCTGCGCCGCGACTCCGTGACGCTGACGGATCTCCTATCGAAGGCGTCGAACGCGTGGTCGCGGGATCTCGCCACATGGGTGCTCGCGATGCTGCTCTATTGGTTGCTCGGATTCGGCATTCCGTTCGCGTTGAACGTCGTGTGGACGTTCTTCACAGCCCTGCAGGAGGGCAGCGGCGAAGCAGGCGCGGCGTTCACAGCGGTCAACGTCATCGTTCAGGCCGTGATGTACCTCGTCCAGCTGGCGCTCTCAGCGATCTTCACGCTGGGAGTATGGGCAATGGCCGTCCGTGGGCTCCACGGGGAACCGATGAGCGTCGGCGTACTCTTCAGCCAGCTATCGAAGATTTGGAAGTACGTGCTTCAGTCCCTCGCCGTCTTGGTGGGCGCAATCCTCGTCCTGCTGCCCCTCGTGGTGATCATTTTTCTGATGTTCGTGGGCCCGGTCGACCTCGATACGCCGATGAACGAGATCATCGACGACGCCGGCCGGCCATTTGCGATCGCCCTTGCCGCCCTCTTGCCCGTCTACATCTACGTCGCCGCCGGCATCGCGTTCATGCAAGCAGAGCTCGCCTTCAACGACGACGCGGGACCGATCGACGCCGTCCTCTACTCGTGGCGCATCGCGCGCGGCAAGCGCTGGATGATCATCGGCGTGGGTCTGCTCGCGGGCCTCATCGTAGCGGGGTCGGCCATGCTATGTGGCATCGGCCTTCTCTTCGGCGCACCGTTGTCCGCGTTGCTCTTTGGCGCGCTCTACCTGGCGCTCCGCGACGGCGCCGACGTTCCACGCGCGAACACGGGCACGACGCTGGGACGGCGATACTAGCGCGGGGACGCCGCGATGTTGCCGCCGTCGACGGTAACGACACAGCCGGTCGTGCTGGGCGCAAGCGCGAGGTTCACGAATGCACTCGCGACATCTTCAGCCGTGACCTCACGATGCAGCAGATTCGACCGATAGTAGGCGTCGGCATCGAGGCCACGCACCTCCGCCCTGCGCTCAATGTCCTTTTCGCTGAGGAGTCCCGTCCGAATCCGATCCGCGTTGACCGCATTGCTCCGAACGCCGATATCCCCGCATTCGATCGCGTACTGCTTCATGAGCGCGACGACCGCAGCCTTGGCGGTCGCGTACGCGCCGAAGCCTTTGCCCGGGTTGAATGCGGCCTTCGAGGCGTTGAACAGCAAGAAGCCCCCGATGCCTTGAGCGCGAAGGACCCCAGTCGCCGCCGACGCAAGGTACTGATGCGAGAAGAAGTTCACCTCGAAAGTACGTTTGAGCTCTTCGGTTGAAACCGAGTCGATGGCCGCCTGCGGTGCGACGCCCGCGTTCGACACGATGCCATCGAGTCCCCCGAACGCGCGGACGCAGTGGTCCACGCTTGCGCGCACCATCTCTTCGCTTGCCACGTCGACCACCTCGCACATGGCGCCGATCGACTCGGCCACTTCACGAAGAGGGGATGCGTCGCGGTCGGTTAAATAGAGGGACGCCCCTGCTTCTGCGAACGCCTTCGCAGACGCGGCGCCGATGCCTCGAGCGGCCCCGCTGATGTAGACGACCCTGCCTTGCAGTGGCTTGGGGCTCGCCTTGCCCAGCTTGGCTTGCTCGAGCGACCAGTACTCCATGTCGAAGAGGTCCGCTTCCGGCAGTGCCTCGTAGCAACCGATGGCTTCAGCGGCCTCGATCACATCGATGGTGTGCTCGTAGACGTCGGCGCTGATGCGCGCCGCCTTCTCCGAGGCACCCGCGGCGATGAGGCCGAGCCCCGGCACCAGGATGATCCGCGGGTCAGGGTCTAGCTGCGCGACACGACGCTGCTTGCGGCTCGCTTCCCGTTCGACGTACGCGACATAGTCCTCACGATACGACGCAAGCCGGTCGGAGATGTGCGCGCCGATGTCGGCGCTGTCCATCGAGGGTATGATGTCGAGGAGCAACGGCACGCGCTTTGTACGAATGACGTGATCGGGCGTCGCGGTGCCGCGCTGGCTCACGCTGGTGAGGTCTGCGCGCGCCACGAACGCGTCGATCGCGGGGCCGCGCCGGTGCGTCAACAGGTACCGCCGTTGTCCCGCGCATAGCTTGCCACGGAGAACCGGCGCAAGGGTCTCGTACTCAAGTGCCACGGGGTCTTGGCGCACCACCCGCGCTTCCCCTGTCTTTACCGACGCGAAACGCTCCGCGGCATCGACCGCCTGAACGTGCCGCTCGTAACTTTCCTTCGCCGTGTCGCCGAACGTGAATAAGCCATGCTTGAGCAGGAGCAGTCCCTCGACGTCCGGATGGTTCTCGTAGGTTTCCGCGGCAAGCTTCGCGAGCGCGAAGCCCGCCATGACGTACGGCACGACGGCAAGCCGGTCTCCGTAGACTTCTCTGCAGAGAGCCTCGGCGTCTACCTGATCGACCAAGGCAAGAATCGCGTCCGCGTGGGAGTGATCGATGAACTTGTGCGGAAGGAACCCATGCAAGAGGGTTTCAACCGAGGGGTTGGGCGACGTCGAATCGATCAGGCGGGTGCGCTGCGCATTCACCATGTCTTCGTCGCAAAGCACGTTCCGGTCGCGCAACGCGCCAAGGCTCTCGAGGCGGACGGCAGGCAAGCCCGCGGGCTCGATACTGCCAAGATCCCAACCACTGCCCTTCACGCAGAGGACAGGGACCTCGATGCCGATGTCGTCGACGAAGGTCGTCTTCACCGACGTGTTGCCGCCGCCGTGGAGCACCAACGCCGGATCCTGGCCAATCAACCGCGAGGTGTAGACGCGAAGCGCAACGTCCTCGTTGACCTGCGGATCGTTCCGGTAGCGTTTGATCGTCGCTTGCGCGTCTGCGTCGGACCACCGGCTCTGCACGTCGGCCTGCCTCGATCGGACTGTGACATGGGCGGTGGCACGGCGCTTGCTCCTCTTCATCTCTGGAACTGCTTTCGATTGTGCCAACTTGCGCCCAGCGCCTAGAAAGGATGACAAAAATGTCGCGAAATCGCCTTATCCTTGGTTTTGGAGCAGCCCTCGTGCTGGCCCTGATCGCACCGCCTGAGCCCGCACGCGCCTGCGGCGGGTTCTTCTGTTCCGCGTCGGCGCCCATCAATCAGGCCGCGGAGCGGATCATCTTTTCGAAGAATGCGAATCAGACAGTGACGGCCGTGGTGCAGATCCAATACCAGGGCCCGTCGGCGGAGTTCGCCTGGGTGTTGCCGGTACCGGGAATCCCAGAAGTGAACGTGTCGTCGGATTTGGCGTTCACACGTCTCCAGCAAGCAAGCAACCCGCAGTACAACTTCACGACCGTGGTCGAAGGAAGGTGCAAGCAGGTGCGGGGCGACTCCTCGTCCGGTGCGTCCGCACCCACGGCGGACTTTGGATTTGACGGTGCGGGTGGCGCAGGTGGCAACGGAGGGGTCAACGTGCTCGCGTCCGGGACCGTCGGTCCTTACGACTACGTCGTGATCGAGCCCGACATGAGCTACGACAGGGTAGGCGACGTCGTTGTCGAGTGGCTGACCGCGGAGGGGTACGACGTGGTGCCCCCTGGCGGAGACCCTGATGACATCTCGACCCTGCTCGGCAGTTACCTGCAGGGCGGCATGAATCTAATCGCCTTCCGGCTCACCAAAGGGAACGATGCGGGCACGATTCGACCGATTCGGATCACCTACGAATCCGATCAACCGATGATCCCGATCCGGCCAACGTCGGTGGCCGCGAACGACGACATGGGTGTGATGGTCTGGGTTCTCGGCGAAAGCCGGGCGGTCCCGGTCAACTACAAAGCACTCGAGCTCAACGAGGCGCTGATCAACTGGCTCAACGGAGGCCAGAACTACAACCAGGTCGTCGTGGCCGCGGCCAATCAGGCGGGCGGTCAGGGGTTCGTGTCTGAACGCGCAGGCCCAAGCGAGGACTACGACAACGTCATCATCCTGGACTTCGAGAGAAACGATTGGGAAGCGCTCCAATTGGGCGCCGCGGCGCTGACGCCGCTCGAGGTGATCGGAGAGAGTAGCCTCCGCTTTGGTGGTTGGGACGGCTACCGTGCTTTGCTCGAACGCTTTCTGCCCGAGAGCATGGACGTGGACGAGTATCTCGCATGTCCGCCCTGCCACCCCGAGGCCATCGAGGGCCTCGACACGCAGGCGTTCACGGACAGCCTGGGCGAAGAAGTCATCGAGCCCATGATCGCCACGCAAGAGCTGCTAGGGTCGCGTCCGTACGTCACGCGACTCTATACGACGCTGTCAGCGCCGGAGATGGACCTCGACCCGTTGTTTGATTTCAATCCTGATCTCCCGAGCGTGTCGAACGTGCATTCGGCTCGACGCGTGATCGAATGTCACCGCAGCATCTACCAGTCGGAGGCCCCTTCGCGCTTCGAGCTCGAAGACGGCCGCGTCGTTCGCCTGAACGCGGGGGACCCCTGGCCGTTTCTCGTGGGCGATGAAGACGCCCTCCCCGCCAACGCGCTCGTCCTCGCCTTGACGACGAGCGGGCTAGGTACCGTCGTCCAGGACAACTCGGAAGCCATCGACCAAGCCCTCCGGGAGCACAACGCCACCGTGGCTTCGCCTGGATGTGGATGCGGGGTCGTCGCCCCGCGCTCGCATGCGGCAGCCTGGGCTAGCCTGGCGTTGTTCGCCCTCCTGAGGAGGCGCCGGCGCCAGCCAGCCTAGGTGCCCAGACCTGGAATCGAACCAGGGACACGAAGATTTTCAGTCCTCTGCTCTACCAACTGAGCTATCTGGGCCCGGAAAACAGGCGCGGAGCCTAGCGGTCGAAAGAAGCCTGTCAAGCATCAGAGAAAACTTGCGATCCGGTACGCCTTCAGGATTACAATGGTGTTTGGATGGTGTAAAGGGATGGCAAGCCCAGTGGATGATCGCGGCATCGACGCGTTTCTCAAGTTGCTCAGCGAAGGAGGGCGAGGTCCCGGGCCTAAGTCCGAAGCCCTCGAAGCGCTTATGCTGCGGCCGGTTTGGTTGGCGACGTGGGAGCCACGCGCCGAGGGCTTCCGGACGCTGATCAACGCCGGCGGTGAAGAAGCCCTCGCCGTATTCAGCTCGGAGGAGAAGCTCAAAGCCTCAGCGGCACGGTTCGACTGGCTCGAAGCGGATGGGTCCATTGCGACTCACCGCGCTATCGGAGGCGACATTCTTCGTCACGCATGGACGCGCGAGTACGCCTACATCGTGATCGACATCGGCTCGGACCATTCGCTCGAATACGAACGCGCTGAGCTCAAGACGATCCTGCGCGACTTGGACAGCACCGGCCCGTTCCGCACGTCGCGGCCGCCGCCGCCGCCGAAGAAGCCGTCGGTACCGAGCTCGTTCCCAGCGCCGCTCGAAGCAATCTCGACGATGTACAGCATGGCGCCGAGCCAGGCAGAGAAGCTCGATCGCTTGAGCGAGTTGCCGACGAAACCGCACCAGGTCCCGCACGACAGTGAGCCGCCGACCAAGCCGCGTGCCGCGCTAAAGGAAAGCGAGCCGCCGCCGAGGCAGCGCAAGAGCTCACGTCCAGCGCACAAACCGAAGAGCGAGCCGCCGGGAGCGAAGATCGAAGAGGTGCGGGCAAGCGCAGCGACGCTAGGAGACGGCGGAACCTATGGGGCGGCCAGCATCATCCCGCCATCCCAACGCCGGCCGAAGTCGGTCTCGCCGTCGACCGTGACCACGCAGGACGACGTCGTCAAAGCCGGGTCGAACTATCCTGTTTCCTCCACTGCGCCCAGACTCACCTCCGATGCACCGACCGCTCCCGCCGCTCACGCGCTGCCCTCCGTGGAGCCCGGAAAGCTGAAGCTACCGGCGATCGGTCCGGTGGGGGCGGGCCCCGTAGAGCCCAAAGCCCCGCCCAAGAGCGCCGAGAAGGCACCCGAAAAGACCGAGAATCCTCCTCCGACGCAGCACGCGCCCCGGGTCGCCGCGCCCTCGATCGGCGATGGGATCAAGCTGGTCGATGTGCGTTACGCGCCGGACGATGCCTTGCTCAAGACGCTCGCCGACATCTTGCGAGGTTACTTCGAGATCGAATGGGCCTCGTACTGCGAGGTCGCACGCCCGGCCGGAGACCCAACCCCGGCGGTCGGCCTACGAATCACCGACAACTATCGGGACAACGTGACCGCCATCATCAAGGATCTGTGCGAAGCAGGCCGAAAGCACGACGTGGAAATCGACGTCTTGCTGATCGATGGCCACGACATGCTTCGCAAGGCGCGCGAACGCGCCGTCGTCTTCTACCCCTGGAAGCCCAAACCATTTGGATGAGGGGCTCGCCCTCGTCATGAACGTCCCGCTCGGTCGCCGTGCTAAGACACCGGAGTGGAACGCGGTGATGCACTTCCAGCCGTCCTGAGCCCGATTCCGGCTGCCACAGGCAAAGCATGGGTCGAACGCCTCGCGGCGAGCGAGTGCCCGGCGTTGACCACTCGGCGAAGGCGGCGCGAAGAGCAAACCGGCGCTAGTCACGACCCGATCGTGTGGGTCGACGCGCAAGGCGCAAACGTCATCGATGCCGATGGCAACCGATACGTCGATCTCACCTCGGGGTTCGGCGTGGCGTTCGTGGGGCACGGTCATCCCGAGGTGGTCGCGGCGGTGAAGCGGCAAGCCGACCGACTCCTACACGCGCTCGGTGACCTGCATCCCTCGGATGTGAAGATCGAGCTCCTCGAACGACTGTGTGCGCTGGCTCCTTGGCCGCAGGCGCGAGCGATGCTTTCGCTGAGTGGCGCGGACGCTGTGACGGCCGCGCTCAAGACTGCCGTGATGGCGACCGGCAAGACGGGAGTGGTCGCATTCGAAGGTAGCTATCACGGCTTGACCTATGGTCCGCTGGCGGTGTCCGGATACGCCGACCGCTTCCGTGAGCCGTTTCGCGCGCAGTTGCAGTCCGACGTCCATTTCGCTGCCTGGCCCGGGCGCGAGGTCAGCGTCGATGCGGCGCTCGGCACGCTGCCCCAGGACTGGAGCGGGATCGGCGCGGTGATCGTCGAGCCGATTCAAGGGCGCGCGGGCGTTCGTGTGCCGCCGTCCGGCTTTCTCGAAGCGCTGAAACGAACGTGCGAGAAGAACGAGGCGCTTCTGATCGTCGACGAGATCTTCACGGGCGTCGGCCGCTGCGGCGCTTGGTGGCGGTCGGTCGACGAGGGTACTACGCCGGATGTGATCTGCGTCGGCAAGGCATTGGCCGGCGGCTTGCCCGTCAGCGCATGTATCGCGAGCGAAGACGTGATGCGTGCATGGGGCGCCCCGGACCGCGAGGCGATTCACACGGGAACGTTCTACGGAGACCCGCTTGGCTCCGCCGCAGCGCTGGCGACGATCGACCTGATCGAACGTGAGCAACTCGCGCGAAAGGCAGCAGAGCGGGGCGACAGGTTCGCCGCCGCTCTGCGCGCGGAGGGGCTAAGCGGGGTTTCGGAAGTGCGGCACGCAGGCATGCTGCTCGGTCTGCAGTTGGAGGCCCCATCGCAAGCGCTGACGGTCACCCGGGCGCTCCTCGAACGCGGATACCTCGTGTTACCGGCGGGCACGAAGGCCGACGTGCTTCAGTTGGCGCCACCGGTGACGGTGAGCGAGACCCAACTCGAGGGCTTCGTCGCGTCGCTCCGCGATGTTCTGGAGAGGCTGTGACCACGCGGGCTGAGCTCAAAGCCCGGATCGAGGCGCTGATCGCAACCTTCGAAGCCGGCCAGCCAGTCGACGCCGCCGCGCGGGACAGGCTGATTGAAGACCTGGCCGCATGGCAGGCCAGGCGAATTCCCGAATACGGCCGACTGCAGCGACACGGCGCCTGGCCCCCTGCCCTGCCAACCGACGTCTTTCGGTTTCGACGCATCGCCGCACACCCCGAGGAAGAGGATCTCCGCGTGTTCCGAAGCTCCGGCACGTCGTCGTCCGAGCGAAGCATCCATGTGTATTGCGACCTAGGTCTCTACGATGTGGCCGCGCGGGTGGCGGCCCGCCACATGCTGTTTCCGGATGTCGACAAGATGCGTCTCGTCATGCTCGCGCCGCGCGAAGACGAAGCCCCAGATTCGTCGTTGGAGTACATGCTGGCGCGTTTCGCCGATTGGTTTGGGACAGAGTGCGCGTGGGTCTGGCGCCGCGATGCGCTCGACCTGGAGCTCCTGACCGAGCGGCTTCGCCAGGCGGAGGCCTCGGGCGATCCGGTCGCGGTGCTCGGTACGTCGTTCGCCTTCGTGCACGCCGAGGACGGCCTCGGGGAGCAGCGATTCGAGCTCCCACCAGGAAGCCGCGTCATGCAAACAGGGGGCTACAAAGGGCGCTCGCGCGAGGTCGACCCGGACATTCTCCTCGCCGCGATCGGCGCGCGGTACGGAGTCGCGGCACCTCGAATCATCAACGAGTTCGGGGCAACCGAGCTCAGCTCTCAAATGTACGAGACGACGCTGCGAGAGGAGTTAGACGGAGCGCTCGGACCGAGGCGACTGTGGGTCCCCCCGTGGGTTCGTGCGACACCGGTCGACCCCGACACGCTTCAACCTGTCCAAGGGGAAACAATCGGCATTCTTCGCATCGACGACACCGCGAACTTGGATTCGGTCTGCTGCATCCAGACCGCCGACCTCGCGCAGCGTCTCCACGACGGCATCGTCGTGCTCGGTCGGGCACCAGGCGCAACTCCCCGGGGCTGTTCGCTTGCCGCAGACCAGGCCTTGGGGGCCCAGTGACCGACGACGCATCGGTGGTCCGCGGTCGCGCTGCCTCCGTGCTCGAAGCAGGTGCGCTACTGAGCTCTTCAACCATCGAGGAGCGTGCTCACTGGCTCGCCGAAGCGGCCACAATCCTCACACGCCACGCCCACGAGGGGCGCGACGCGCTGTCGGAGGCAACCGGACTGAGCATTCCAATGATCGAGTGGGCGACGCGAACCACCCTCGACACCATGACCGAGCACGCGATGCTGGCGTTGACGCAGGACGCGCGGAAGGCGATCGATCGAGCGCCGGATCCGATCGCGATGCTGTCGGTCATCCTTGCGGGCAACGTATTCACCGCTTCGGTGCGGGGCATCGTCGTCCCGCTCTTGTTTGG